>CAYMKD010000116.1:1450-7624 GCA_964390435.1 uncultured Pseudobdellovibrionaceae bacterium
AAGCCGAGATATTTTTAAAAGAGGAGTTTCAAAATCTGTTCCGAATGGACCTAAGTGCTCATACCATCTCATCATTGAAGGATCTATTTCTGAGAGTTCAGCTTCTGAGTCATAAATTAGCTCTGCAGTAAAGTCGGCAAGATTTTGTTTTTCAAAATACTTTATTAAAGCCAACTGAAAAGCATTCCAGTTTTCACTTTTTAACTCAAAACCTGCAGCTCCAGCATGCCCACCATGACGCTCTAAGTGTTCCTGCGCATGAGCGAGAGCCTCAACACAACTCATCCCCGCAGGAGCTCTTGCACTACCATGAATCACTCCAGACTCAGCAATATAGGTTCCGACAAAAGAAATCTTACCATAAGTTTGACATAGTTTTGTTGCCACTAAGCCAATCACTCCACGGTGAAAGTTTTCTGACATGACACAAAGACAAGGATTATTTATTTGATCTGATGCTAAGTCATGAGCCTCTTTCTCGGCCTGCGCTTGCAACTCCACTCTCTCAGTATTATGGCCAAGCATCTCTTGCACAAATTCCGTTGCCTTAGATTCATCTTTAATTAAAAAAATATCAATCGGACGAAGCCCCTTTTCCATACGGCTAAGTGCATTGAGCTTGGGAGCAATTCTCATCCCCACATCTTGACTACTTAAGGTTTTACCTAACAGACCTAAAGAGCTCAGTAACTCACGCAAACCGGGACGCTTGGTTTTTTCTAATTGTTTTAGACCATGTTTAACTAACACACGATTTTCATCAATAAGGGGAACCATATCTGTGAGAGTCGCAATGGCAAAACAATCTAGAACTTCTTTGAGATTAAAATCTATTTGAATCTTTTGCGTCTCAACTAGCTTTCGCCTAAAAGCCCAGAGTAAATAAAAAGCCACTCCCGCTCCACATAAATGCCCTAAACCAGAGTCACAATCTTTTTGATTTGGATTAATTAAAGCAAAAGAGTTAGGTAGAATCTCCTTTGGCAAATGATGATCCGTAATAATTAAATCAATACCATGTTCACGTGCTGTATTTGCAGCCTCAATAGCTGTTACACCCACATCAACTGTAATAATTAAACTCACACCTTGGGCCTTAAGCTCAGGTATTACATGAGCATGAAGACCGTAACCTTCCGAGAGTCGTTTAGGTTGATAGAGCACTAAATTTTTAAATCCTAATTGAGTAAGTCCATGCTCTAAAAGAGCCAAACCTGATGTGCCGTCTAAATCAAAATCTGCATAAACTGCAATGGTCTCACCAACAAGCCACGCCTGAAGAAGCCTCTCAACAGATTTGCCCATATCTTTTAGCAAAAATGGATCACGTAGTTGATTTAAACTTGGATTTAGCCACTCTTGGATATTTGTAGAAGTAAATCCTCTAGAGCTTAAAATACGAGAAATTAATGGAGGCAAGCCACTCATTTCTTGAGTTTTATCTGCACGAACACGCCAGAGATAGGCCATAAGCCCTCTTTAAGTCGTAGGTTTTAACTTTAGCTTATCAAATACAATAATAAGTGGAGCTGCTACGTATATAGACGAGTAAGTGCCAATGGTAATTCCAACAGCAAGCACAAAAGCAATATCAGCAATAGTCCCACCCGCAAAAATCCATAATGCTAAAGCACTCACTAATGTTGTACTTGATGTAATTACTGTTCTTCCAAGCATGTCATTAATAGATTTATTAATAATAAATTTAATTCCCTTTTCTCTATACGCACCTTCAGCTTCAGTTTCACGAATTCTATCAAACACCACAATGGTATCATTCAGAGAGTAACCAATTAGAGTAAGTACTGCAGCAAGTGTTGGCACATTCACTTCCTTACCTACTAATACAAAGAGTCCTAAAGTAATAACGGTATCATGAAACAAGCAAAGAACTGCTCCTGGCGCATACTTATAATCAAATCTTAAAGCCACGTAGATAAGAATCACTAACAGACAATAAAATACAGCTAAGAAACTATTTTTTTGTAGTTCTGCACCAATCTGCGGGCCAACAGTATCAATTCTACGAATGTCTACATTTGTAAATCGCTGTGCAATATCAGCTCTTGTTTTTTCAATAGCTGCCTGCAACTTATCATTGGTTTCTTTATCTGTAGCTCCCGCTTCAGTTTGAAATCTAATAACAAAGTCACCATCGCTATCAAACTGCTGAATCTCAAAACTTTTGTAGTTCATTGAGTTTGCAAAATCTCGAACTTCACTAATTTTTACTGCTGGATCTAATTTTATTTGAACTTCAGTTCCACCAGTAAAATCAATGCCGTAGTTTAAACCATGGACAAACAAGTAAAACAATGAAACCACAACTAGGATTGCAGATACTGAAGTAAACAAGCCAATTTTTCCGATAAAATCAATTTTTCCAGAATCATTTGTTCTTTTCATATTACACCCAATATCTATACAGAAATTTGTTTGCGATTAAATTTATAAATCAAATTGTCATAAATCACTTTAGAAACAAAAACGTTAGTAAACATCGTTGTTCCAATACCAATAAGCAATGTTACTGCAAATCCCTTTACAGGGCCCGTACCAAAATATAATAAAACAATGGCTGTCGCCGCTGTTGTAATATTGGCGTCTATAATTGCTGACATAGCTCTACCATAACCCTCTTTAAGAGCTAATCTAAAGCCACTTCCAGTACGCAACTCTTCTCTTATTCTCTCAAAGATAAGTACATTGGCATCTACTGCAAAACCTACAGTCAGTGCAATACCAGCTATCCCCGGCAAGGTGAGTGTTGCTCCTAAGCTGGTTAGAAGCGCTAGAGTTAAAAACACGTTTAAGGCGACACAGATATTAGCAATAATTCCAGAGGCTTTATATCTTAGCATCATAAATAGAAAGATAAACAAAGCCCCCATAAAAGCTGCAAACTCAGCTTTTCTAAGAGAATCAGCACCAAGAGTTGGTCCGACTGTGCGCTCTTCTAATTGCTCCATACTTGCTGGCAGCGCACCAGCTCTTAAAGAAGTTGAAATCATTTTAGCTTCTTCTAAAGACTTATTACGATCTCGACTACTACCTAAAGTAATTCTTGCGTGCCCACCAGCAATTCTTGATTGAATTACAGGCGCTGATTTTACAACACGATCTAAAACAATAGCCATGTTTTTACCAATGCTGGCCCCAGTAAGCTCTGCAAACTTGTTAGCTCCAGCCGGATTAAATGTGAGACTTACTTCTGGGTTACCAAATTGATCAAAACTAACAAAGGCATCATCAAGATCTCCACCGCCAAGATCTGCCGTTGCTGTTACCAGGTAGGGAATTCGACCTGCTTCTAGATTCTCAGCATTTTCACTTTTCTGAAAAAACACCACTGTTTTTTCTGGTAGTTTGCCAGCTAAATCTTGATTCAGACGATTAATATAATCTGAGTAGCGCATGCCAGAGAAGGTATAACCGCCAGCTTTCTCGGCCTCGGTAATTAGGGCTTGAAGCTCAGCTGGAGCTTTCTCGTTGTTCACCATGCGGAACTCTAATTTTGCAGCGGTTTTAATTAAAGACTTTGCTTGCTCAGCATCTTTAATTCCAGGCAATTGAACTAAAATACGATCAGTACCTTGAGCTGAAATACTTGGCTCAGCAACACCGAACTCATCAATACGATTGCGAATGGTCTCAATAGACTGACTTACAACTCGCTGTTGATAATCTCTTAAATAAATCTCTAAATAGCGAGCTACGATTTTTTTATCGTCATCTTCAATAATTTGCAGCATGGTGCCGTAGCGATCATTAAGTATCTTTTCGACTTGAGCTTTAGCTGCTGGATCAGAGAAATTAAAAGCAATCTTACCTTGTGTTGGCTCAATGGCACTCACTTCAATACCAGGTGTACCTTCTTTTTCTAATTCCGCTTTAATTTGGTTTGCAAGACGATTGGTGCTCTCAGCAACAACTCCAGGAACATCTACACCCATAACCAGATGCAAACCACCTTGGATATCAAGGCCGTAATTTAATTTTTTTTGCGCCGGCCACCAACTCACTTTATTTACATTTATTATATTTGGTGAAAACCAGACAAAACCAAATAAAAGTCCTAGTAAAGCTAAGATATTGCGACTTTTTATATTTTCCATATTATTTTTTGCTCTCGCTTGCCGCTTGAGGGGTTGTTGCTATTTGACTGCGTAACATTTTAATTCTCACGCCCTCTGCAATTTCAAGAGTTACAAATTGATCTGTAATCCCCTCAATGGTGCCCAAGATTCCAGAGGCGGTAATTACTTCATCACCTCTTTTTAACTTAGTTAAAAACTCTTGATGAGTTTTTTGTTTTTTGGCCTGCGGCCTAATAATTAAAAAGTAGAAAATAACAAAAATAAATATAAAGGGTAAAAAGGCTTCAATACCTGACGGTCCCTGCGCGGGCGCGGCTTGAGCGTGAGCAATCGCTAACAACATAATTCAACCTCCAGCTGTAACTAGACAGAAAAACTGACCATTTTTTAACTTAAAGATCAATCATTTAAGCGCCGGATTCATTTTTTACGAAACGCGTTAGGCAGAAATTTTTAAACTCTGGCCAAGTTCCTGAGAGAATGGCCTCACGAGATTTACGCATCAAGGTAAAATAAAAATAAAGATTGTGAATGGTATTAAGCCTTGAGCCTAAAATTTCACCACTTAAAAATAGATGACGCAAATAAGCTTTTGAATAATTTAAGCAGGTATAGCAATCACACTCTGGATCTAACGGAGAAGAATCTTCTTTGTATTCAAGGCGCTTAATGCTCACACGTCCTTGCCACGTAAATAATGTGCCATTGCGCGCCACACGTGTTGGCATCACACAATCAAACATATCAATCCCTGCATCAACAGCTAAAATTAAATCAAGTGGAGTGCCAACCCCCATTAAATAACGTGGTTTATGACTTGGCATTAAGTGAGCCACTTCTTTAACCAAACTATGCATCATTTCAATGGGCTCACCAACACTAAAGCCACCTAATGCATAGCCAGGCAAATCCACACTGGTAATTTGCTGTAAACTTTCTTTACGTAAATCTAAATCCAGACCACCTTGAACAATTCCAAATAGATGACTCTCCTTTCTTGTCATGGCTGCTTTTGAACGCAGCAACCAACGATAGGTGAGGTCCATGCTTTTTTGAATGGCCTCTCTTGGTGCCGGATGCTCTAAGCACTCATCAAAAGCCATAATGATATCCGAACCTAAAGCCATTTGAATCTGCATACTTTTTTCAGGACTGATAAAATGTTTTGCTCCATCAAGATGGCTACGAAACTCAACCCCCTCTTCGTTCATACGACGAAGTTGAGAAAGTGAGAAAACTTGAAAGCCTCCACTGTCAGTCAAAATAGGTCCATGCCAATTCATAAACTTATGAAGGCCTCCGAGCTTTTCAATAGTTTCTTCACCCGGACGCAAATGCAGATGATAGGTATTACCTAAGACGACTTGGCAACCAAAGTCTTTAAGTTCCTCAGGGGTCATAGATTTAACTGTTGCTTTTGTTCCAACAGCCATAAACACAGGAGTTTGAATTGCCCCGTGACTCGTTTGCAAAGTCGCAGCCCTTGCATGCCCACTCTGCCCTGCAATTTTAAAATGTTCGACCGATTCACTCATTTGATTTTGTCCATACTGTTAAATCACCATAACTAAAGAGTTTAAATTCTTTTTTAATGGCCCAATCATAGGCAGATTTAACTTTCTGTAAACCTGCAAAAGCCGCAACCAAGGCCAGTAAGGTTGATTTCGGCTGATGAAAGTTTGTCATTAAACAGTTCACCACCTTAAAGTCAGAGCCCGGCTTGAGCAACAACTTTGTTTCACCAAAAAAACCTTTCTCTGTTGAAATTAAATCCCCCGAGGCACAAGACTCCAATGCCCGAGTCACAGTGGTGCCGAGAGCCCAAATTCTTTTACCTTCGGCTTTTGCATTCATAATTTTCTTCCATACTTGAGCAGAAACCTCACGCGACTCGCTGTGCATGGGATGATCTTCGAGATTCTCGGTCGTTACAGGTAAAAAAGTGCCAAGCCCCACATGCAAGGTGATTTCTAAAACCTGCACACCTTTTAATTTGAGAGTTTTTAAATCTTCTTCACTAAAATGCAAACTTGCTGTTGGAGCTGCAAGACTACCAGGGGTCTTAGCCCATGCGGTT
>CAYMKD010000117.1:0-7580 GCA_964390435.1 uncultured Pseudobdellovibrionaceae bacterium
ATGGGAAAAATACGATTAAAATACTTCATCATTGCGGCCAGATTTAACAGATCCCCAGTACGCTAGCAACTGGTTAATGCTCTGGCTTGAGGTATTTTGAGATGAATTTAAAGGATATTGTCTCAAAATGATAAACTAGAAAATTTAAAATTTTTGATTAAAGTTCCACTGGACCTATGTCCGATAAGCTTCAAGTAGGGGGCCACGAGTGTCACTGGTACGTTATTTGAGGCTATTTATTATTTTAATTTCCGTTCATGCGGCTCTTCCGCTTTGGGCACAAGATTATGTGCCTGGCGAGCTCATTGTAAAACTCAAAGGTAAGTCTAGCTCAACTAAAAACAGTCAATTTATGGGTAAAATAGGTGGCCAGGGTTTAAGTCTCAAGGCTTCTTACGGAAAACTCAATATGCATCATTTTGCATTGAAGAAAAATGAAAATATGCAAGCTAAGCTGCAAGAATTAAGGCAAGATCCTTCTGTTGAATTTGCTGAACCTAATTATATTTTGAAAAAAGCAGATGATGGGCAAGTTGGTATGCTCTCAATGCCTACCTATCTTGAAGATCTTGTTGGTGAGCTCTCAGGTGGCCAAAACTACATTCAAAACTCGGCCAGCGTGCAAGTCGAAGGAATGTGGCAAAATATGACCTCATTAAGCACAAATCCAGAAAGACCCATTGTTGCTATCATTGATTCTGGAGTGGATCGCAGTCACTATGTTTTTACTCAAAGTGGTGCTTTGTGGGTTAACCCAAATGAAATTGCAGGTAATGGTATTGATGACGATAACAATGGCTACATTGATGACATCAATGGGTGGAATTTTGTAAGCAACACGGCTAATCCGGATGATGATGATGGTCATGGTACACATGTGGCGGGAATTGTTTTAGGAGTTGGACTTGATATTACAAGTACTACAATAACAACTGCGCCAATGAGATTAATGATTTTAAAATTTTTGGATAGCACAGGTTCAGGAACAACTTCAAATGCAATTAGAGCAATAAATTACGCAGTTAATAACGGTGCAAAAATTTTAAATAATTCATGGGGAGGTGGCTCTTACAGTCAGGCTCTTCATGAGGCTGTGACATATAGTTATCAACAAAAATCTCTCTTCTTAGCAGCAGCAGGAAACTCAGCAAATAATAATGATGTGAGCCCCCTTTATCCTGCTAGCCTTGATGCTCCTCATATTGTGTCTGTAGCTGCAACTAATGACTGGGATTATCTTGCTAGTTTTTCAAATTATGGCTTAACAAAAGTTACTTTAGCTGCGCCCGGTGTATCTATTTTAAGTACTTTGCCAGGAAGTAAATTTGGTTACTCATCAGGTACAAGTATGGCGACACCTTTTGTCTCTGGTGTTGCTGTTATGATGTTAAGAGAGGCTTCTGACTTAACTGGATATCAGCTTAAAGAAGCACTTATGAGTTCTGTAGACTCACTAAGTAACTTAAACGGTTACATGGTTACTGCTGGCAGGTTAAATGCCAAAACAGCGATTAATAAAGCTATGGGAGATTCCGCAACACTTGCTTATCAACCTGATTATACAATGGTTCCTCCAACAAGTAGTTCACAGAGAAGTGTGGCAAGTGAACAAGCTGGTTCTGCAGGTGGCTGTGGTCTTGTCTCAAAAGTTGCTTACGACATAACAAAATCTGGTGGTAAAGGGTCTGGTCCAATGGGTTTAATTGTAGCCCTTACGCTTCTTCCTCTTATAATTTGGCAAGTGTTAAGACTTCGTAAACCAAAAAATAAACGTCGATATGAGCGCTTTGTAATGCACTCGCAAGTGAAAGTGAATGTTGCTGGAAAAGAATTAATCGGTGAAGTGAATACGATCTCAGTGGGTGGAATGTCTTTTAATGCTGATGCAATGCTTGAAAATGGCGGTATTGTAAAAATGAATATTTCAAGCCCTGATGGAAATGAGCAAGTGGAAGTGCAGGGGCAGGTTGTATGGAGTGAAGCAAATAAAGCCTATGGTGTACAATTTGCAGAAAATAAACAAACTGCAATCGCTGCTATTGGTCGTTGGACAAAATTACTTGTGAAAGCCTCATAAGCTAAATATAAATCAAGGCATGCAAAGTCTTAGGTCTGCCTTTTTTGAATTATCAAATGACATGCTTTGTATCGCTAATTTAGAGGGTTACTTTGTCGATGTAAATCCCGCATGGACCCGAGCGCTTGGCTGGTCAAGAGAAGAGCTACTATCAAGACCCTTTGTTGAATTTGTCCACCCAGAAGATCGTGAAAAAACAGCAGCCGAAACTACCAGGTTAAAACTTAAAAACTCTGAGAGTATTAATTTTGAAAATCGTTACATACACAAAAATGGTCATATCTGTTGGATTCGCTGGCAGTGTATTACTAGCGAAAATCAATTAATATATGCAGTGGCTCGTAACGTAACTGAATTAAAAAACGAATCTGAAGCTGATCTAAATTCTCGTCGATTTATCCAAGAAATACTAAATGCTATTCCTGATCCAGTTTTTGTTAAAGACAAGAGTCATCGTTGGATATATGCCAATGATGCTTTTTCAGAAATGCTTGGCAAGCCTTTTGAAGAGTACCAACACAAAACAGATCACGACTTGTTTCCTAAAGAGATGGCTGAAGTTTATTGGGCTGGCGATGATATGGTTTTTAACTCCCGTCAGCCTCGAGAGAATGAAGAGCTTATTCAGCTCTCCTCTGGAGTCCACACAATATTAACTAAAAAAAGTCTTTGCCGTAGTCAAACTGGAGAAGACTTTCTAGTTGGCGTAATTCGTGATGTGACTGATCGAAAGGCTGCAGAAGAGTTAGCGAATAACCTATTTACGCTCATTGAGTCCTCCTCTGAAATCTTTGCTTACTGCGATCACAAGGGGACTCCTGTGTATGTTAACATGAGAGCTAGAGAGCTTTTGGGCTGGGATATTACTTCACGTACGATTAGTGATTTTGTATCGAGTGCCTCCTATGAAACACTTATCAATGAGGCTCTGCCCACGGCTTCTCATGGTGGTACTTGGGAAGGGGAGATTGAATTAAAAAATTTAAAAACAGGAAGCTATTTGCCGATATGGCAAAGGGTATTTGCATTGAGAGACGCAAACTTTGAGATAAAATTTTTTGCCACAATTGGTACAGATTTAACAGAGCTTAAAAGAGCACAGATGCAGTTAATGCAATCCTCTAAAATGGCCTCATTGGGAGAGATGGCTAGTGGTATTGCTCATGAGATTAATAATCCTCTTTCAATTATTCAAGTCAAAGTGGGGCAAATTAGTGACTCTGTGAATAGTGGGGAAACGGATGCCGCCAAGCTTATTCAAAAATTTAACAGCATAGATAGAAATGTGAAAAGGATTACAAAAATTATTAAAGGCTTGCGTTCTTTTTCTCGCAATGGTGATCACGACGCTTTTGTGCCAACAAGGCTGCAAACTATTTTTGATGATTTACTTGAATTGTGTAGAGAACGATTTAAAATCAGCAATATTGATTTAAGACTACCAGAGAAAATTAAAGGCAATATTGAGTGTCGGCCAATTCAAATTTCTCAAGTTTTATTAAATTTACTCAATAATTCCTATGATGCCATTCAAGGAGTACCTAATGCCTGGGTGGAAGTAAAAATTGAAGAGCTAGAAAGTATGTTCAAACTTTATGTAACTGATTCTGGAAATGGCATCCCTCCAGAGGTAGCATTAAAAATGATGCAGCCTTTTTATACCACAAAAAAAGTAGGTCATGGAGTTGGTTTGGGACTCAGTATTGCCAAGGGAATTGTTGAAGATCATATGGGACAACTTTATTTGAATATGGATAGTCCTAACACAGAATTCATTATTGAGTTGCCTAAGCATCAAAAACAAGTTGAACTTTAAGACTAATTTCTACTGACTAATAGTGCATCCTTCATTCATTAAGCGTGCACGATAAGTCCCCAGAACCCAAGGGTGAGTTAAGTTGGCTTCAATAGATTTGATTTGCTTTGTATTGGGATCAACATAAATTTTATTTGGCTCTTTGCTTGGAGTGTAGATCTCACCAACACGTAATATAGTTTGCCAAACAATTTGTGAATTTATGACTTGGCTTGTGATTTTGGTGATATAGGGTTTTCCTTCATTTCCGGGATTTTCAGTCGTGTTTTCTTTGCCAACAATGAGCTCAGTGGAGCTGAGTTCTTTATCTTTTAAAAAGCGAGGCAAATAAAAACTCATATATCCAGGTGTGGCAGCTGTTTCACCAAACTCTTTTATATCATAGCGTGTGTCTCTATAGGGAGAGGCGGCTTCAAAGTCTTCCTGCCAATTAGCTGCAAATTTTGAAAGGTCCCAGTACTGAGTAAATAAAGGAAATTTTTGCTGCATTTCATTTTGGTCTTTTCCTTGGATTAAATAGCCTTCAACTTGGCGTTGAGACCAATTAAAGTGCATGCGATACCAGCCCTGCCATGAAATATTATTGGCTTCTTGGCCATCACGTCCCCCCATGATAATGCGAGTGTTGTTATCGTATTTGATTTGTTGTCCAGTTGTCGCGTCAAAATAGTTTGTTTCATCAGACCAGCCTTCAACATTTCCAACTAAAGAGTGGTTGGCATCAAATTGACTGAGCACTCTTAAAACAACCACATTATCTTGTAGAGAAAATCGAGTCTCAATGTTAAGAGTTTCTTTCTTATCATTATCAATAAAGCCAGAATATTTACAAACTTCAGAGCAGCCATTTTGAGAACAAGGCCAACGATCCGAAGTTAAAAAGGTGTTATTGCCTGAAGCATGAGCTAAAATGCTAAGACTTAGAGTGGATATGACTAAGCTCAGTGGTGTTAGTTTTCTTTTAAAATTAGTTAGTGTCATAATGTCTCTCCATGTCTTTGAGTGTGCAAAGGCAGTGCCACCTCTAAGTATATCAATAAGGTGGCCCAGATAGGGTGTTTTTTTCTAGAAGAGATAACACTAATTAGCGACAGTAGTAATTATTAACAGGACGGCCGTCATTCATCACATAGCCATTGCTAGTGAACTGATAACAATAAGTATAGCCATTTTGGCCACGGCCCCAGTCATAGTAGGATGGGTTTTGACTTTCACAATAATAGTTACCTTGAGGGCGGCCTTGATTCATCGCTACTCCATACGGAGTGAATTGGTAGCAATATCCCCAGCGATTTTGCCCTTGTCCCCAGTAGTAATAAGATGGATTTTCACTTTCACAATAGTAATTACTAACAGGCGCTCCACCATTGAGGGGCACGCCATTAGAATTCCACTCATAACAGTATCCCCAGCCATCGCGACCACGGCCCCAATCATAATAAGTGCCATGATGGCTAAACATATTATTACGAGAAGATAATTGTTTTGGCAGCTCTGTTGGATCAACAATATTATCTGGTGCAGTTATAACAAAATCATTTATTATTGTTTGTTCAGGATTGGCATTAGCGGTTTGAACAGCTAAAAATGATAAAGCAATTAGTAGAATTTTAGACATAAATCCTCCGTATTAATATCGGCAGCAAATTTATTTGCTGCCGGGCAAAAGCTAACCAAAGCCACTGTAATTTGACAATGTTAGAGTTCACTTATTAATGCGAGTTGTCGCAACTATTAATGCGAGCACAGTTATATGGGAGGATGGGCCTATGGAGCTCTTATAATATAATCACATCTAACGCATGTGCGATGAAAATATAATCTTATATGTAATTCTAGTTTGAGTTTTTATGGAGAGTTTGTTTGAGTAAGTTTTAATTAAAAGGAGATTTTATGATTAAAGTTTTAAGCATTTTATTATTTGCAGTTGCAGCTCAAGCTCATGTGGAGCTGGGTACTTACAATGGGCAGACGCCTCAAGGGCAAGATTGTTCAATGTCTGCAGAGGGCAGTTATTTTGAAAACAATATGCCACATCCTCTCAATGAGAGAATTCAAATTAAAGTAAATGAAAATATTTTTGTAGTTGGACATCCACCAGTGATTGATGAAACTCAAGTGTTAGCAGCTTTTGATCACGATCAGTTTAAAGGTGTTTTACCAAACAATAAAGGGGCACAAGCTCTGGTTGTTAAAATGAGTCATGAAGAGGGTAAAGAGGGGCCAACTGAGTTTTATTTAATTAATCATGAGTATAAAACAAATCAGAAAGAACTTTTAGCCTGTAAAGGTTTGAAGTTTTCTAATTAAATAGCTTTTTGTTTTTTAGGTAAACTCATGTCATCGGCTCATTTTTTTTTAGTATCAACACAAATTAAAATACCATGGCATGAAATCCGCTGGCAATTTGTGCGAAGTTCAGGCGCTGGTGGACAAAACGTTAATAAAGTTAACTCTCAGGTTATTTTAAGATGGAATCTTTTAGAAACTGAAGTTTTAAGTGATGAGCTGAAGTTTCGTTTATTGGATTTTCTGCAGAATAAACTTAGCTCATCAGGTGAACTGCAGGTCCGCTCACAAGAAGAAAGAGATCAAAATCGTAATCGCGAGATCTGCTTATCAAAATTAAAGACTCTTTTGCTTGAAGCCTCTTATGTACCAAAAGTGAGAAAAGCAACAAAGCCCAGCAAGTCCGCACAGAGAAAGAGACTTGATTCAAAAAAACGTCATAAAGATAAAAAACAAAATCGACGCACTAAAGATTGGCTGTAATTTAGAAGCTCGGCTAAGTCCAAACACTAAGGGTGAGCAAATAGAGAGACTATTTTTTTTCTGCTAGTGATTCAGCGATCTCTTTATTTTTAAAGTAAATGGGTTTTTCTCCCATGGGCTCATAAAAGGTGCATTTTTGACAAGCTTTTGGATACTGTTGTTTAAAGAATCCTTGGCGAATGCTCAGCATTTTCTCTCCGTACCAAAGATCCTCTAAGCTGCTCTCGTTAATATTGCCAATGATAAGGTCATCAAAAACCGTTGTCGTCATACGACAACCACAAATGCGTACATCACCAGTGTGGAGAATTTGAATATCAAAGAGTCTTGTGCATGGAGTATTCATTTCTGCTTTATAGTCTCCGTGCAGGAGCATCCCCTCTGGAAGGTCAGATTGTTTGATCATTCCTTCCCAGTCGTCAAAGCGTTCAATACGAGTAAAAGAAATATGCTCCGTAACATAAGGTTTGATGTACTCAAGAAAATCAGGAGATTGCATTATAACTTCAAAAGGTCTGCGGTGGCGAAGGTTAATATCTACTTTAAGAGGGTTGTTAGTTTCTTTGAGAGTTTTTAGAAGTAAGTGAATGCCTTCGAGAACTTGTTTGTATTTATCTACGCGATAAATAGTTTTGTATTCTTCTTCATCAAAATCAGCCATGCTGATTTCAAAGTTGTCTAACGGAGAATCCAGGAGTTCATGCATGCGTCTTTTAAGTAAAATGGCATTAGTGTAAAACTGAACTTTTTTAATACCATTTTCTTTAGCGATTTTTACTTTTTTAAAAATATCTTTATCTACCAGAGGGTCGCCCACAGTTGGCGTTAAAGAAATCATACTTTGCGGGTGAAATTCAGCGTAGAGCTTTGTGGCCTTTGAGAAGAACTCATTAGACATAGTGGCATTTTTGTCTT
>CAYMKD010000118.1:0-7525 GCA_964390435.1 uncultured Pseudobdellovibrionaceae bacterium
ACCAATATGGTGATCGCATTACTACGCAAATGAGATCTATTGGAGATTCTTGTGATTGGGATCGCAATACCTTCACTCTTGATGAAGGGGTTTCAAAAGCTGTAAAGAAAGTATTTGTAGATCTTCATAAAAAAGGTTGGATTTATCGTGGCACTCGTCTTGTTAACTGGAGTGGCCCTCTTGAAACAGCTATTTCAGATTTAGAAGTTGAGCACAAAACTGTCAAAGGCACTTTGTGGCATATAGATTATCAAATTGAGGGGAGTTCAGATGTTCTCACTGTCGCTACCACTCGCCCTGAAACTCTTTTAGGTGATACGGCTGTGTGTGTTCATCCAGAAGATGAACGTTATAAAAATCTTGTTGGTAAGAATGTCATTTTACCTCTTACGAGTCGTAAGATTCCAGTTATTGCCGACACCTATGTTGAAAAAGAATTTGGTTCAGGCGTAGTTAAAATCACTCCAGCTCATGATTTTAATGATTATAAAGTGGGCTTACGCCACAAGCTACCAATGATTAATATTTTAGATCGTAAAACAAAACTCAATGAGCATGCGGGTCCTTATAAAGGTCTCTCTGTTATCGAGGCTCGTAAAAAAATTGTTGAAGATCTTAAGGCCGCAGGACTTTTAAGAAAAGAAGAGCCCCATGTAAACTCCGTGGGTCATTGCTCACGTACGGGAGCTGTAGTTGAGCCATTTCTATCGGATCAGTGGTTTGTAAAGACTGAGAATTTGGCTGTACCTGCAAGAAGAGTTGTTGAGAGTGGTACGATTCGTTTTGAGCCTGAGTCTTGGACTAAAACTTATCTTCATTGGCTGGATATCATTGAGGACTGGTGTATATCTCGTCAGCTTTGGTGGGGACACCGAATTCCAGCCTGGTATTGTGATGACTGTAAACACATTACTGTTGCAGAAACAAATCCTGATAAGTGTGAAAAGTGTCAAAGTAAAAAAATCCATCAAGATGATGATGTGCTGGATACCTGGTTTAGCTCGGCATTATGGCCATTTTCGACAATGGGCTGGCCAAAAGAAACCGAAGCTCAACAAACATTTTATCCAACAAGCGTTCTTGTTACGGGCCACGACATTATTTTCTTTTGGGTTGCTCGAATGATTATGATGGGGCTTGAGTTCAAACGTGATGTGCCTTTTCGCTTAGTTTATATTCATGGTTTAGTGCGCGATGCTCAAGGGCGAAAGATGTCTAAGAGTTTAAATAACTCTGTAGATCCTGTAGAGATGGTGGATAAGTACGGTGCGGATGCTTTGAGATTTACTATCATGTCGCAAATAGCTTCTGGTCGAGATTTAAAATTCAGTGAGCAACGACTTGAGGGCTACCGTAATTTTATGAATAAAATATGGAATGCCACTCGTTTTGCTTTGATCTCTTTGGGAGATTTTAAAGCACCAGCACAGGGCATGAGTGCTTTGCCAAGCAAGCATCAAATGTCGAGTTTTGATCAATGGCTTATATTTAAATTAGGTGAAACTCAAAAAAAGGTGGATGAGGCATTAGAGTCTCACCGCTTTTCTGATGCGGCCAATGCTCTTTATCAGTTCGTGTGGAATGATCTTTGTGATTGGTATATTGAGTTTATAAAACCAATTATAAATGGTGAGGCAAATGAAGAGCGTTCTACAACTCAACTTGTATTAGCTCAAGTGCTAAACCGAACTATGCGGCTTTTACATCCTTTTGTGCCATTTATTAGTGAAGAGATTTATCAAAAGTTGCCCATTAAAAGTAAGGCTCTTATTGTTGAGACTTATCCAACGATTCGCAACGATAAAGAGTTTCTAAGTTATGGTTCAGCCACAGCCGCAGTTGAAGTGGACATTGTTAAAGAGGTGATTACGGCAATTCGTAACATCCGTGGTGAGAACCGAATTAAGCCAGGAGCTAAAATCAATGTTCGCTTAGCTCCAAGTGATGGCGATGTACAAAAGATTTTAGGTAACAATCGCACTGCGATCATCACTTTAAGTCGGGTGGATCAACTAGATATTGGCGAAGAGGGCTCTTTGCAAAAATGTGCTGTGGCACCCGTAGCTGTTGGGCAAGCACAAGTTAAGGTAATTATTCCACTTGAGGGCTTGGTCGATTTTGAAGAAGAGGTTAAGCGCATTCAAAAGTCGATTGAGAAACTCAATAAAGACATTTCACTTTTAACAGGTAAACTCAGTAATGAGAAATTTGTTGCTAACGCAGACCCTGAGCTTGTCGAAGCAGACCGTCTGCTGTTAAGCCAAGCAAAGACTCAAGTTGAGTCTTTGCAACAAAGCCTAATACGTCTGCAATAATTACCACATGCTAGGTATTTGAGCCTCATAGACTAGGAACAGCAGGTGGGGCAATTATTACTTGTTTTAAATCAGTAGGGATTATTTTAATTGCTAGAGACAGTGCCGTCAGCAGATTCGCCTCTGTTTTCAACAGTGTCTGATGAACCATCTGGTGCGATAACTTTTAATGTCGCCATGGCCAATCGAGTTCCCGCAGGAGCTAGTTGAAAGGAAACAATCATTTTACGAGCTATTTCAGAAAAATTTGAGCATTTTGTCATAATCATATTTGCTTTGCATGCTTGATAGTAGCTTGTTTCTGAAATTGGCTTTAAGCAGTTTGCATCTATTTTTAAATCAAAGGCAACGTCGCTGCTACCACCAAAATCAATCTCTGTCGTGAGAGTATTTTTAGAAGAGTCATAAATCATTTTCTTTAATTCGAATGAGCAGTTATCATTTTCAGCTTGCGCCCAAGATCCAAAGATAAAAAGTAAAGCTATTAAAATCTTTTTCATAAAACCTCCAGTTAATTTGCTAAAAAGCTGCCTGAGAGGCTCTATAATTTCAAATTGTATTTAGCATCATAGAAAACTATACAGTGTCGTTTTTCTGATCCACGAGCCCGATTTCACGCAATCTTTGCATTAAAAACTCATGAGAAGAAATATCAGGGTATAGGGATTTTTCACCACGGCAAGAAGGAATGCATGTGAGCATAGCTTCTGGATGAGGGTGCATAAAAAACGGCATTGAGTAGCGGCTGCTGTTACTATTTTCAGGATTTACAACCCTGTGAGTGGTTGAAGGGATCACTTCGTTCGTGATACGTGAGAGCATGTCACCAGCATCTACGATCAAAGTATTTGGATCGCTTTCAATATCTAACCAAGTGCCATCACGGTCTTTTAGTTGCAAGCCAGAGGCTGTAGCACTTACTAAAATCGTAATAAGATTAATATCTTCATGAGCTGCAGCTCGAACACAACGTGGGTCCACACCTGCTGGAATAGGTGGGTAGTGGAGTAGACGCAAGATCGAATTACCATCAGTTACCATATCATTAAAATAGTTAGATGGAACTTCGAGTGGGTGAGTTAAAGCTTCAAGCAGACGTTTTCCAGTGTTATCAAGAGCTGTGTAGATTTTTAGAAAGATCTCTTTAAATTCAGCTATCTCTGCAGGCCAAACATTTTCGGGATAATATTTGTCAAAACGGTGAGGCCTTTGAATTTCACGACCTACATGCCAAAACTCTTTTAAATCAAAAGCTTCGGAATTTTTAGCATGTTCGGTACCAAAAGGTGTGTAGCCGCGCTGACCACCGCCTTTTTCTGAGTAGTACTTCAGCTTTTTATCTGTAGGCTGGGTAAAGAATTTCTCTAAACACTCATAAGCACGGTTAAGAAGTTTTATATCCACCGTGTGATCTTTAAGAATAATGAAGCCATAGTCTTTTAGACCGGCAAAGAGTTGATTAATAAAAAGCTGCTGATCCGATTTTGAGCCTTCAATGTAGCTCATAAGACTGAGTTCAGGAACACGACGAATTAGAGACATAAACCCTCCCTATATATTGGCAACCCTTCTACTTCGTCTTTCCCCAAAAAGGTACCAGGTACCTTTTGTCCTACGCGCCGCTGCATATAATATATAGGAGAGACTTTGTCGCCTTTTGGCAGGGTGATGAACAATTTTTGTCACTTTAGCCTTTTGTTAGGTTAGATAAGCTCTTTAAACCTGGTTTCAGGCGCTATAAGAGAAATGGAGCAATATAAAAGGTGGGCCTAGGTTTTGCTCTACAATCCAGCGGAGGGTTCAATTATGAAGTACACATTATTAAAAGTTCTATTTACAGGTGCCTTTTTTCTATCTACTCAGGTTTACGCCTTAAGCGGCGAAGATTCTGTATTAACAGACCAAGATCTTGTTGGTTTGCAAGCTCAAATTGAGCAAACCTTTACAGGAACTTACTCACAAAAAAATGAAAATGAAGTTGCTCATACCCTCCAAGGTAGTAGCGAATTTTTTGCAACTTCTTATTGGGCTGGAATGTTTCGCCAAGATTTAAGCATGGAGTATTTAAAGAGCTTAAATGAACAAGCTTTAAATGCCGAACCTGCAGTTCAAACTGCAGCTACAGGTGTTAAGTCTGCCCTATACATTTGGGCTTTAGGATTTCTGAAATCTAATTCAAAGGTACAACAACTGATGAATGCATCGAATGAGCAATTGGCAAGCGTAGCAGGTGGAAAGAACACAACTTACTATTCCAAGCTTATACAATTAAAAAATATTATCGCTGAACAAGCTAATAACCCAGTAAGTGTTGAGATAGTTCCACATATTGAAAGTGGGACAAGCAAGATGATCAGCGCTATAAAACAAGATTGCTCTTCATTAACTGTTTATAGGGATTGTGGTAAAGTTGATAGATACAGAGTAAAGGTTCAAATTTTTTCAGATATATTAAACTTTGTAAAAATAAATAACGAAGTCTTTAATATGGATTTAGCTGAAATAGAAAAGGAAGTTGAAGTTTATTATATGTTTGTAAAGGATGGTGATAAGCTCAAACTTGAAGAGATTTATGGTGTAGTAAAAAACCTTGGAATCAGTCAGTATTTTGTCAAAACTAAAATTGCAGATCTTATTGAATGTAATCCAAACTATTCTAAAGCTTGTGGTAAAGAAAAAAGCTACATCAAATAACAGATACCTGAACGACTTCCACCTGATCTTCAATAAATTTAAAATGCACGTCGCGATCAAACAAGCGCATGACGTGCACCTCTCGAAAAGCGACCCCTTCGGGTCGCTCATCTCTGTAAACTAAAGGTCTTGGATCATTGTGCGATAACGTCTCAATAATTAATTCTTTTAAATTGTAATTATCATTAAACTCTTGCCACTCTTGAATTTGTTCTTCAGCTTCGTTACTAAACACAACCTTAAAATTTAATTTTTGAATTTCTTGATACCATGGACTAACTGTAGCCTCACTGATTGCCTCAACGCCTGGCAAATAAGGTTTGATATCTAAAATCGGTGTTCCTTCAATTAAGTCCACTCCAGACATATGCACAACATCGCCTTCTATCTTTTCTAGTTTCACAAGTGATAAGCCAATGGAGTTAGGGCGGTGAGGACTCCTTGTTGCAAAAAGCCCCATGGCTTTTCCTTTGAGTAGCGGTGGATGAACTTTGGCATGATAGTGGGAGATATGATTCTCATGAAACACAAATAGCAGCCAAATATGGCTAAATCCGTTGAGGCCATCTAATGCCTGTTCAGGTTGCAGCTCCCTATTTATTTTAAGCTCGGCCTTACTAATAGGAACGAGTCCTGGCTGCCTTGGGGTACCAAACTTTTCCTTGTAACAAGACTTAATAAAGCCAATAGGTTTGAAGCTCAACGTCATCGAAGCACTTGAAATAGCTTAGATTATTAAAAAATTACAGGCTTTTTGTGTGTTTGATGACTAATTTATGGTTTGGCTTGCAATTGATACGATTTGGGAGTATGACGCGAAGCACGGAGACAACTTAATAAGGAGGAATTTATGAGAACATTTATCGCGCTAGTGTCCGCTTTGACACTTACAACAGCAGCTTGGGCTGGTGAACTAGATCAGCCAGAAGTAATAAACTCACAAGGACCTATTCAAGGGACTATTATTTTAAAAGTGAGTGCAGACCAAACTCAGGCATCAGTTCTTAAAACTGATGAAGTTATTAGCAATGTTCAAAGTCTTGAACAACTTGCTACAGAAAAGGATGCTGAGTTTACAGCACTTCCAACTGATCAAATTAGATCAGAAGCTGATCGTGAAGTAGGTACTTCAAATTGGTTTTTCTGGTACCCAACTTACAATTACTACTACCCAACTTATAACTGTTATTACGGTGGTTATAACTATGCGCCTTACCACAATTGGTATTATGGCGGTTATTACTACTATGGTTATAGCAGCTTTTTTGGTTGGTACTGGTAAGAGTTATATTTTAAAAGGAGACCTGTTATGCGTTTAGTACTTACATTTTTTGTTTTATTAATTTTTTCAAGCATAAATGTATTTGCTGTAACAGGTTCTCCCTTTAGCAATGTTGATGAGGTTGCTAAAGAACTTGGTTTTGATGCTTATTACAAATTAAAAAGAAAAGATTTTGATCGCCCTATTAAAATTGCTATTCTTGATAAAGGCTTTAAGGGCTACGAAGAAGAAATAGGTAAAAGTCTTCCTGACAATACTGTGTATCACGAAGGTCCACTAGCTTCAGATTTAGATGTAATTCATGGTCTTGTGATGGCTCAAATCCTAACGGCTTTCTTAACAAATGAAGGGGAAGAGGAAGAGCTTATTCCAGAGCTGCATTTATATAATGTTGCTGGTTATAGTAATTTTAAAGCGGCGATAGACAGTGTTATTGAGAATGATATTGATTTAGTTCTTTATTCAGAAAACTGGGAAATCGGTGGAAATTTTGATGGTGAAGGCTTTATTAATGCCGAAGTAAACCGCGCCACTAAAGCCGGAGTTATTTGGGTGAATAGTTCAGGAAGTTATGGGGACAGAACCTATAACACTAAAATTGAAACTACAGACGAAGACTATGTTGTATTACCTGATCAAAATAATTCTTTAGAACTTAACTGTAGTAAAGATGTTTTGGAGTACGACAAAGAGACTTGTGACATAAGTATTACTCTTGTTTGGAATGATTTTAAAAATGATATTAGCAAAGGTACAAATAAAGATTTAAATATGGCCCTAACTGACGAATTTCTAAACGTCGTTATTAATCCTGATGGAACGCCAGCAAGTTCTAACTTAAAGCAAGTGCTCACAGAAGAAGAGGCTTTAGGTAGTGAATATTCTCTTTATCCAAGAGAAAAAATAGTGGCTCAAGTAAAACCTGGAAAATACTTAATACGTATTAAAGATATAAGTGGAAATTTTAAAAAGAAAGATCAACTTAGAATTATGGTTGATGGGGATTTTATAGAAATGCCCTCGCATACTTCGGATGAAACCATCACCAACCCTGCCGATAATGAAACTGTTATTACAGTTGGCAGTACAGACCATGATAGAACAGCAAGCTCTAAAAAATTAAAAAAACCAGAACTTTTAGCTCCTTCATCAATTAAACTTGAAGACGAAGATGATGAGGGTGCGGCTGAGTATCGCGGAACATCGAACTCGGCTGCTATTGTAGCTGCAGGGT
>CAYMKD010000119.1:0-7524 GCA_964390435.1 uncultured Pseudobdellovibrionaceae bacterium
AACGCAGGGAGCTTATTAAAAGAGTTAAAAAACTAATACTCATTGCGATTACGGCACCAAGTGGGGAAAACTTACCTATTACAGCAAGACTAAGTGCAATTATATTATAAAGTAACGCGGCCACTGCGTTTTGTTTAAGGATAGTGCGATACGATTTCGCATATCTTAATAATTTAAGTACCGAATTAATATTAGGAGATTTAATTTCAAAATCTACAGGACCATAACCTAAAATGCGGTGACCTAAACGTATACTGACTTTCGCTTTTGCAAGAGCCAATGTGTCGTTAAGTCCATCTCCCACAAAAATGCTTTGAGCTTTTATTTGATTTGCTTTATCTTCTGGACTCAATTTTCCAAGGTAGGCGATGTTTTTGAAGGATGCCTGAAAATATTCTTTTCCTTTTAAAGAGGGATCACCGGATAACACCTCAATCTGAAAATTAGGAAAATCATTCTTTAAAGAATTTATGAATTTCAATGAGCTTTCGTCATAACTTTTTTTACTCACAATTTCACCAATGAAGCGATTGTTAAAAGCAACATATGAGCTTTCACCCGTAGCTTTAGGAATATCCACCCCTTCTGATGTCAGAAATGATTTACTGCCAATAGTTAATAAGTTGTTATCTTTTGTATGGGCCAATATACCTTTCCCAGGGACTTCTTCAATTTTCTTAATTAAATTACTAATTTGCCTTTTTTCTTTTAGCAGACCGCGTAAAATGGGATGTTGGCTTTTTTCTGATAACTCCGATAGATAACTGTCAACATTCTCACCGTGATCAATTGGGAAAAAATAAGATTCAACGGCTTCGAGTGTTCCAGTTTTATCAAAATAAATATTCTTGATATGACCCAGATCTAAAAGAGCTTCGCTACGATATATAATTACTCCTATTTTAAATAAAGCCAAATGTGCCATTTGCTTAGACAGAGGAATGATACTAGCAAACAGGCAGGGGCAAAAAATAAGGATACCCACAAAGAAAGCCTCTATAGTCGTTTTTACACTTGAACCATCCAACCAGCTTAAAAGTGATAAACAAGCTGCACCCAGAAATGCAATGATGGTCAATGAGCTTTCTATTTTGGAAAATAATTCTGAATAATATGAACTTTGATTTTTTGAAAGCAAAGCCTCCTCGGCCCATTCATCTATTCTTCTGTTACCTTGAGGGTTAATTACTTCTATTTCCAAATCAGTATACGCCACCGCTCCCGCAAATATATGATCCCCTTTGCTTAGTGGTACTGCGGTCGATTCTCCACTGAGTAGATGATTACTTATTTTACATTTTGTTGACTGAAGAACTCCATCAAAAGGAACAATTTCCCCAGGTGAAACTTGTACTTTCTGATCTCTTTTTATTTGATGTGCTTCTGCAGATTTCCATTCTTGATTTTTCCAAACCATTACTTTGTTTTGGGATGGATGAAGCTGAAATAATATTGAAGCCGTCGTTTTGTTAATAATTGAATTTTCAATTTTTTTTGTTAATAGCAATAAAGCAATAATCATTGACCCTGAATCGGCATATGAGATTGCTTTTCCAGAGAGTAAATAAATTATTGAAACCGTTGTGGCTGAAAAACCACCGCAAAAGATAAATAAATCTAGTGTTAAGAGACGACTATAAACTAAGGCGCGAAAACCAGAAATTGCGTACGGATAGATTCCAACCATAATTGCAGGGAGGCCGAATACAGAAGAGCCTAATGTAATAAGATAAATTTCCCTGGAAGATAATCCTCCTCCTGAATATCCAGCAAATGCAATCATCGAAGACCACATAGCTAAAAACCACACAATACTTACAAGAAGCCACGGTATTTTACTTTCTGAATCCTTTTCCAGCTCCCCTTTGAAGCCCTCAAGCCATCCTTCTGCCTGTTTTTTAACCCCAAATCCAATTTGCCGAATTTTACTTTGGATAGACTCGTCGATATTCCGAGATTGAGACTCTTCAATAACTTCTACCGAAAGTAGCTTACTGGCATAATTAATGTCGGCAGATTTGACACCTTCAACTTTTAATATCGCCTCGCGCACACTTTTCGCGCATGTGGCGCACCACATCCCAGATACAAAGTAAATAAGGTCATTTTGGGCTTTAGTAGTCATTATTATTCCTATTGACACCTTTTTTTTAATGTTGCATTTTAAATATAACATTACAACTAAATAGTTCATGGGGATGCGCCAGGACTAAAATCTAGCGGGTGAGAAATATGGATGCAAAACTGGTGTTCTTGATACTAACTTTCTCAATTTCAATTTTGGGGATGGTCGCTTTTGTGGTCGCTCTTATTCAAAAGCAAGTTTTAGTGCCGCCATCTGCCGCAAGATCCATATTTTCTGACGGCAAAGCCGGGCACAAGGAGTTGGATCAACCTGGAAAACAGAGTGAGATTTGGAAAGCGCTCGATCAATCAGCCAAAGCTCCGATTTTGTTTTTTCTTGTCTCTTCCGTGATCTGGCTCGTTTTAGGGTCTATCTTCGGACTTTTGGTTTCTTTTAAATTTCATAGTCCGGACTTCTTAGGAACAGAGGCCTTGCTCACCTTTGGAAAGCTTCGCCCATTACATTTAAACATTATTGCCTACGGCTGGCTGAGTTTTGCGGCACTCGGCATTGCTCTTTGGTTGGTTCCGAGGTTAACCCGCGTGCCTCTACAAAATACCAAAATTCTGTATACGGCTGGGGTTCTTTGGAACATTGGAGTAGTCCTAGGCTGTATCGGAATTTTATTTGGGTATACGGACGGACTCGAATGGCTTGAGTTTTGGTGGCCCATAGATATTCTTTTAGCGATTGCTGGAGCTATGGTTGCCATCCCACTTTTTCATACGATTTACCTAAGTAAAGAAAAACACCTTTATGTCACCATGTGGTACACCATAGCCGCTTTAATATGGTTTCCGGTCCTTTTTGTTATAGCCAACTCTCACTTCCTTCACACAGGAGTTCAGCAGGCTATTGCAAACTGGTGGTTTGCTCACAATGTCCTTGGACTTTGGGTCACTCCGTTGGGACTTGGAATTATATATTATCTTCTTCCTAAAATTATCGGGCATCCTATAGCTTCCTATCAACTTTCTTTATTTGGGTTTTGGGGATTAGCACTTTTTTATTCTCAGGTGGGAATGCATCATCTTCTCGGTGGACCTATTCCAACATGGATTGCCAATTTATCAATTGTTATGAGTGCTGGTATGGCGATCCCTGTTATTACCGTTGCAATCAATCACCACGTTTCAGCCTATCGACATTTCCATGTGTTAAAAGATTCCGTGGTTTTAAGATTTATCGTGTTTGGAGCGATGTCTTATACCGTGAGTTCGCTTCAGGGATCTTTACACTCTTTAAGAACTTTTAATTATATAACGCATTTCACTCATTGGACCGTTTCCCATGCCCATTTGGGACTTTATGGTTTTACAACGATGGTTCTATTCGGTGGTATTTATTTTGCGATGCCTCGACTTGTAGGAAGAAACTGGAAATATCCAGGCTTAATCAATGCCCACTTCTGGATCGCTGCCAGTGGAATCATTCTTTATGCCGTCGCTCTAGGTATTGGTGGGTGGCTTCAAGGAATGGAGTTAAGAAACCCTCAAGGAAGCTTTGAAGCGTCGATGACAATAACTTTACCATATCTTGTTCTGAGGAGTGTTGGCGGCACGCTTATGCTCATCTCTCATCTTCTACTTTTATATAATATTTTGTCTCTTCTTTACTCTAAAGAAAAGGAGGCTTTAGCATGAATAAAGCCTATATTTTTGTTCTTGGTGGCACCAGCACAATAACACTATCTATCTTTCTTTTTGTACTCGCGCCTCGTGTGCAAATTATCGATGTGAATGAAAAAGGGATCAGCGCTCAAGAGCCTTATTCGGAAATAGAACTTAAAGGCAGACAAACCTACATGGAAAATGGCTGTATCTATTGTCATTCTCAACAGGTCAGAGATCCTTCTGTTGGAGCAGATAAGTATTTTGGCTGGGGACGTCCAAGTAAACCCTCTGACTATATCCATGATAAACCACATCTTTTGGGAACTATGAGAACAGGACCTGATTTATCAAATATCGGGTCAAGGCAACCCAGTAAAGATTGGCATCATCTTCATTTTTATAATCCTCGTATTCTGGTGAAGTGGAGTATCATGCCGCGATTCTCATTCCTCTATGAGGAGATCTCATCTGATGAAAGTCCGGCAGAAAACGCCATCCGAATTCCCGGAGAAAATGATCAGTGGATTGTTCCTAGCCAAGAGGCCGAGGCTCTTGTTGCTTACATGTTAAGTTTAAAAAGAGATCGTGATCCTGAAGCCGCTCAAAAGGAGACTAAGCAATGAGTTCATTTAAAGAAGATCGCATTGAAAATGAGAAAAATGAGCCGAGCGAAGCCTCTTCACTTAAATATATTAACGTTCCCTTGGTGTTGATCGCTTTGTTGTTGGGTTTTGGTATCACCTATTTAGCTTTAAAAACTGACAAAGTAACTATGGAGGTGGGCGATAGTCGAACAGAACCTTCAGTTGATATTAGAAAAGAAGACACTCCAACAGATATAACTAAAGATAGCGGCAAGATCGACATTTCAAATTTGATGGGAAAAGGAAAACAAATCTACACCACAACTTGTCAAGCTTGCCATCAAGCAACTGGCACAGGTATAGAGGGCGCATTTCCTCCTTTAGCAGCTTCAGAGTGGGCCACTGGAAGTCGGCATCGCTTGGCGGCGATAGTGCTTCATGGGATTCAAGGTGAAATTACAGTTAATAATAAGAAATATAATAGCGTAATGCCATCATTTAAAGATCAACTTTCTGATGAAGATATCGCCTCTGTGACAACCTACATTAGAAACTCTTTCGGTAATACCGCAGAACCAGTCACTCCAGAGATTGTCGCAAAGGTTCGTGAAGGAACAAAAGACAAGACTGGGTCTTGGGCCGGAGAGCAGGAACTCAATAGTAAAAGTTGGGATTGAGTATGAGTAAGGATCAAGAAATTAATGAGACGAGTGCCGTTCAAGTTAATGGAATTGTATTTTTGCATAAGAATATCTCAAAAGTTGTTGATGCTTTTTACAGAAAGGTGGAGCACGATCCTATTTTAAAAGTGCCATTTCGATCTGTACACGATTGGCCGGAGCATATAAAACGACTGACTCACTTTTGGTGGATTCGGTTTGGCGGCAAACCTTATATGTTCTCTCATTATAATCCTGTTACTAAACATTATTTCGCAGGCTTTAATCAAGAATTTCTTAGTCATTGGTTAAAACTGTTTCATCAAACACTTAATGAAAAATTGAGTCCGCAACAAGCCATGATCTGGAAAACTATTTCAGAGCAGATGGGGCGAGGACTCTCAATTAGAAATGAACACTTTAAAAAGGAGTATGAAAATGAGCGCTTCAAATCAAATCATTGATATTGCAAAAAAATCTAAAATTAAAATTCATGAGCCCTTTGCAGATTTTCTGCATTCTTCTGATGAAGAAACCAATTTCGAGATTACCTTATTAGATTGCTACCATTTAGCAGGTCATGCCTGTCATTCGATGACGGGAGCCTTTTTGGTAACTCAAGCTGCTGTTGAAAAACTTTTTCCAGAATCTAAAACTTGCGAAAGAGGTGACATTATAGTCGAATTCGGCTCTAAGATTGATGAAAGAGCGACTGGCCCTCGCTCGAATGTGATTAGCTACATAACCGGAGCATGGGGAGAGACCGGATTTCCTGGTCTTAAAGGTCAATTCTCACGAAAAAACTTAATCTCCTACGGTCACAATGACTTAAAAGAAAATGAAGTTAGGTTCCAACGTATTTCCAATGGAAAAGAAGTTATTGTCCAATATAATCCAAGTATCGCAACAAAAGAGCTGAATCACCAACTTTCCTTTCCTGAAAGCTGGAGAGAGGAAATTTTTGCCATATTAAAAAACAAAGACAGGGTCGTAGAAGTCACGGAGAAGATTGAAATGAGTACTTGCGGCACTGGCTCCAACCCAAATGGCTGCTGTTAAAAACCAACTTCTTCGCATTACAATCTTTTCTTTAGGGGTTATCTTTATCGGCATAGGGATTATCGGCGCATTTTTACCCATCCTTCCCACAACACCATTTATTTTACTAGCAGCATGGTGCTTTATTAAAAGCTCCTCCAAATCCTATAAATGGCTGCAAAACCACCACTGGCTTGGTCCCCCATTAAAACGCTGGGAAAAACGAGGTGCGATTTCTAAGATGTCAAAATTCGTGGCAATTTCTATGATTACCCTTTCCCTGGCACTCATATGGTCTAAAGAAATTCCCACTTTGATTCAGTTTCTGGCGACATTTTGTCTAGTGGGAGCAACCACATTCATTCTAACCAGACCTCACTCTTAAATCACAACTGGCCCTCATCGCTTAGGAGGCCCTCCTAACCTTGATCAAATGACATATTTAAATCGACTCTTCTTTAAGGACGTTATAAAATGGATCATTATGCTTAAAGACTCTCATTTTTACATCGATCTAGGAACTGCGAATACCCTTATTCACTCAAAGTACAAAAGCTTCACCATCAACGAACCTACGATGATTGTTTCCAAGAAACTGAACCGTAATCAATCGGAGTATCTGGCCATGGGGATAGCCGCAAAGGGCATGCAGGGAAAAACCCCTTTAACTTCTTTGGTCCTAAAACCTCTATCAGAAGGCGTCATCTCAGACTTTAATTCTGCTTCAAATTTGCTGCGTTTTTTTCGAAAAAGAATAAAAGAGGAGTCCACATGGTTGAACCCACGTATTTTAATCTCGCTCCCCTGTTTGGTTAATCATCATGAGAAGAATGCCGTGAAAGAAATTGCCAGAGATATTGGCGCACGGAATGTTCAACTGGTCGATGAGCCAATGTTGGCGGCTTTAGGATCAGGTATTAACGTTTTAGAATCAAAGGGCCGTATGGTTGTTGATATAGGTGGAGGCACATCCGAAGCTGCCATCATATCTTTAGGTGGAATCGTTGTTGCCAATGCAATTAGAATTGGGGGCGACAGTCTTGACGAAGCTATCATTAGTCATCTCAAGAACAAATATTTATTTCACGTCGGTGAACAAACCGTTGAAAAAATAAAAATTAATGTAGCTTGTGCCGCAGCCGGCTCGTTTGATTTCAATAAACTCATTGAGATTGGCGGCATTGACATGACTCAAGGTCTTCCTCGCAAAATAAAAGTGAGTTCCGAAATGATCGCTCCTCCGGTAGAATCTTTTGTGAAAGAGATTATCAAGATAATTAAGAAAACTTTCGAAGATTGCCCACCCGAGCTGGCTGGTGATATTGCCGAAAACGGAATTGTTTTGGCTGGTGGAGGCTCACTCCTCCAAGGTCTTCCAGAACGAATTATAGAAGAAACCGGAGTGCTAGCAAAGCGTTGCTGCAACCCTCTTTTGTCTGTCACTCACGGTGGAATTAAGCTACTCCATCACAATACCCTCCTAGAGAGACTCCAAACCGGCTAGG
>CAYMKD010000120.1:0-7480 GCA_964390435.1 uncultured Pseudobdellovibrionaceae bacterium
TGGCTTTCTCTCTTATATTAGCTTGCCTAGCTGTTTCTAGATTTTTGTTTTGAACGTAGTAGCGTGCATTTGGAAAAGTGGGCACAATTTTACCATTTCTCTCTGTCGTGGCACCTCCTGCATGATCAAAGTGCAGGTGAGTGAGAATAACATCTGTGACATCATTCACAGAGAGGCCTGCTCGGCTTAGAGATTTCTCAAGACTGTTGCCTGTTGGATCTAGAGCATACATCTGAGCAAACTTACCTCCGAGCTTTTCGCCGTACTTAGCAACAAAGTCTCCGCCATTTCCAGTATCAATTAAAATATTTTTTTCTTTGCTCTTTAAAAGTAAAGCACGTGCTTCCATTTGAATTCGATTTTGTTCGTCAGGCGGATTAGTTTTTTGCCAGAGCACTTTAGGAACAGTGCCAAACATGGCCCCACCATCTAGACCAAAGTATCCAGTGGGAATGGGGATTAAATCATAACCTGCTATGTTAAGTTTGATTTCAGAAGCCTGCATTTAGTCCTCCCTATTTTTCTATCTACTGAATATAGCCTACTGATTTAGCTGTTAAGTTTTAAGAACAAAAAATTCATAGGCTCATCAGGATTTTTGACATCTCTTAAAGCATATTAGCTTTATAACAATAGGCCAAAAAAAGGGAGGGCTAAATGAAAATCCAAGGGTTACACGGAGAGTTACTATTTGAGAGTGAAATTTCATTCTCATTAAAAGAAGTCTTAGAAGAGGCTGTTTACGCAGGAGTGGATTTATCAGGTGCTGATCTTAGAGGACTTGATTTGAGAGGAGCAGAGCTTCAAGGGGCTAAATTGGTAGGAGCCCATTTAGATCATGCAGATTTACAGTCTGCTAATTTATCAGAGGCCGTTATGACTTCAGCTTCACTGCAAGGAGCTAACTTATCTTTTGCAAACTTGCATGGAGCAATGATGAGTTGGGTGGATGCTCGAGGGGCATTATTTAAAAAATCTCATGCACATGGAGCTTACATGTACAGCATTGATTTAAGTGAAGCTTGTTTAGACAAAGCAGATTTAACGGATGTTTTATTAAAAAGAGCCATCTTGCATGACACGAGTATGATGTGGGCCAACTTATCGAATGCGGATCTGAGTGAAGCTGACATTGATAAATGCCATCTAACAGGTGCGTTTTTTGATTTAAAATCCATCTATCGTACAAGCTTTAATCAGTTACAGCTCAAGGATTGCGAAGCTACTGAGGCAGATTGGAATTTGTCTATTATTTAAGGAGGAGGGGTTATGACAATCACAGCAAAAAAACAAACTAAAGAAGCTTGGGAGTTGGTAATGGTCGCTCTATCTATATTGTGTATTTTAAGTGTAGCAGGGGTTTAGTCTTCAATAATTTCTATAGTGTGATTATCAATAATGAAGTTCATTTGGCTGAGGGCTTTTTCAATTGCAGGAGTGTCGGCCTTCGAAGCGCACTCCTCGAGCTCTCGGCCCAGTTCGCCAAGCTCCTTAAATCCATAAGATCCACAGACACCTTTGAGGGTATGGCCTGCTCGTCTAAGTTCTTCAAAGTTCTTATCTTCTAGAGCTAATTTAAGTTTTAATATTTCGTTTTTTCTATTTGTAACAAATTGAGGAATGAGATCAATTAAGTCTATATTAACCTTAACTTTCACAGGCGCTGTTGAATTCAGAATATCCATGGGCCTCCCACAGGCGATCTCAAAAAAATAATTATTAAATTAAACTGTTTTAAATTGCTAACAGTTTTGGCAAAGATGCGCAATAGACTTATGCTTAAGTTTTTGTTAAAAATCCTTTATGTATTCTATACTTTTAATTGAAGACTCTGAGGATAGTTATCATCTAGCGCATCGCGCTCTTGGACCAGAATATGAAATCACTTGGTGTAAAAGCTACCAACAAGCTGTGAATATTTTGGAAACCAAATCTTGGGACATGATTTTGTTGGATATTGTTCTACCAGACGGAAATGGTTTTGATCTTGCTGCTAAAATACAAAACGATCTTAAACTCAAGTTAATACCTCTTATATTTTTAACCACTCAGTCGACACTTTCTGATAGAGTTTTAGGGTTTGATATTGGTGCTGATGATTATATTTGTAAGCCTTATGAGCCTTTAGAGCTTAAGGCGAGGGTGCGCTCAAGGTTAAAAAAGCAAGATATTCGCCATCTTGATAATGATATTAAGCATTATGGTGATCTTGAAATTCATGTGTCCACGCAAAAAGTGTATATAAATGTAGATAAAGATAAACAGCTAGTTGATTTAACTCCCAATGAGTTTAAAATTTTAATATTTTTAACTCGTGAATCAAAACAAACGGTTACACGAGAAAAGCTCATTGAAGCAGTATGGGGAAAAGAGACCCATATAATCAATCGTAATGTAGATACCCATATTTCCAAATTACGAAAAAAATTAGGTGCGCATGGTGAATATATTAGGTCGGTCCATGGAGCTGGCTATCAATTTATTTTCTAAAATTTAAGAGTTTTTAAATTGAGCTTTGAGACTTTGGGCAAGACTGGTTTGAATCAGTTCCCATGTTTTAGGGGCCAATAAAGGGTGGCCAATTAAGTAAGCGGGTTCTTCATTGTCTTTTGTATGCTCTTTGAGTCTTGATGGCAGGTGTCCTGTGCCACCGTATTTATCAAGCCAGTTACGGCGAATAAAAAGTGAGTTGCTAATAAGGGTTTTATTTTTGCTGGCGGATTTTTTGGGCTTGTTTTGCACAAATTCGAAGGGGCTATAAACCTTAAATCCACCAGGGTTTTTTACCTCAGCTATGCTTTGATAGCCAAGGTGTTCAATAAAAGAATACTTCTGTTTTCCGGGGGTTCGCATTGTGAATATTAAGTCAAGATCACCAGCTAAAAAAAGCTGTTCTAATTCTGAGATTTCAAAAACATCAAGTTCGATTTGTTCAATGCGAGTGGACTCAAAAAGTTCATGGCAAAGCTCTTTGGCCGTATAGGATAATCCCTCGAGTGTTCCAATTCGAAGCTCTAGTTGCTCTGACTGTGTGAGAAGGCCTTGAATATCTTTCTCTATTTTTTGCGAAGAACGTCTAAAAAGTTCACTCAGTTCAAAAGCCACTGGAGTCCATCCGGATTTGCGTCTGGCGCCACGATCAAGCAAAACAATACTGAGTTCTTTTTCAAGTTTAGCAATAATACGAGAAATTTGTGGTTGGCTAAGACCAATGTGAGCGGCTGCGGCTGAGAGATTTTTATGGGCCGTGGCTTTGCTAAGAATAGTTAGTTCGTTATTAAGTCTCATAAGTCATGCCTTTACTTTTTGATAACCATAGATGCTTAGCTATTTATTTTATGTATAACAAAATGTCTACTATTCATTTCACAAATTTAAATAAAAAGCACTATAAGCACATTCAAGAAAAACAACATACCTTTAAAAGGGAGATAAAATGAAAGCAGTATTAATGTCTTTGGTTCTAATGGGTTCAACAGCAGCCATGGCTGATGGTTTTGAGTGTGTAACAACAGCAGGAGATCTTAACATTAAGGTTTATAACCATGTAGATCCTTATGATGGAACACGTACAGGAGCTATCATGGTAGTTTCTGATCCATCTGTGCTTGCAGGTAATAAAACTATTGCTACTTTTGACTCAGGCAATGGCAATTTAACTAGTCAAGAAGGTGCTATTTACTGGGCCAATGTAGACAGCCGTTACAGTGGAGCAGCACATGGTGGAGAGCTGATCGGTGGAACTCGTTTAAGCGAGCTTAAGAGCATTATTTTAGATGTAGATTTCAGCTATGCCTATCCTGTTGCGGATGGTACTGAGCTTGACGCTACTCTAACTTATGAAAAAGAAAACGGCGAAACGTGGACTGTGGATGCTGTTTGTGCTCGTTATTTAAAAAACTAAAGGTTAAAAAATTAACTTTAAAAAAGACAGGGTAATACCTGTCTTTTTTATTTTAGACTACGGGTGTACTGATCTCATCTGTTGGAGCATCACTAAAGGCATCCGGGTTAATGCTCTCAACCCAAGTTCGAAAATCCTTATAGACGATTTCAATGGGGCCAGGTTCATGAACAGGTCCTACATGAATGGTGAGCTTTCCAGGTTTGGCGAAAATAGCTCCTTTAGGCCAAAGCTTAGCATTACCCTCTAAGTATAAAAATAAAATAGGAGTCTTTGTTTTTTGTGAAAATAAACTTACTCCACGTTTAAAATCATTAATTTTGCCATCTTTGGAGCGAGTTCCCTCTGGGAACATAATCAGCCATATTCTTTGTAAGTTAGTAAGCAGATTCAAGCACAGGTTAACAGTTTCCCCTTTTCGGTGTTTGCGATCAAAGGGGATGGCTCCCAGACAATGCTGCGAGAAAAAAGTAAAAAGAGGGTTGGTGAAAAAGTAATCTTTAGCTGCACCAATATAAAGATCCAGCCAATATAGTCTGGGAATGGAGGCGGCGATAGAGACTGCATCTAAATGACTTGCGTGATTAGAGATAATGAGGAGCCTGGGATATTTTTCATATACTTCTTTATAATTGCCTATAACTTTAAGGCGGATGTAAAAACGAAAAAAAAGTTTTAAAACAACCGACCAAGCCATGCGAATTAAAATGCTAGAATAATCGTAGTGACGAGTAAATAAAGGAAGATGTTTTAAATGGCCTGGAAGCTTAGTCCATTGCTCATTTTCGTAGTTCCAGTCTTTCATTTTTAAAATCTCAATCTTGGTAGCATCATTACAGCATAATAATAAATAGGTGCCACAAAAACCAAGCGATCCATTCGATGTAAAAAGTCTCCGCGACCAATAATAAAAGGACCTACAATCTTCATGCCTAAATCACGTCTTACAACAGTCATGACTAAATCGCCAAGAATTCCAGCAAGAGAGGCAATGAGACCCGTAAGCCACCAATACTCTTCCGAACTAGTTGGTAACATAAATCTCATTAAACTCGCTAAGGTCAAAGTGAGTAGTATAGAAACGAGAGTGCTTTCTAAAGTTCTTTTAGGGTCGATGTTGCTTAGCCATTTTCTTTTGCCGACGTAACGTCCTAAGGCAAGATTCGTATTGTCACAAAACTCAGTAAGTATGATTAAGTACATAAGTTGGTAAAGGCCTTCGTTAAGTTGCATAATCAAACCTAGATGCATAAAAGACCAGCCAAGAAATATAAAACACAGCAGGGTTAATGACATATACTGAATCATTCTTTTATAAGAATTACGAACTAGAGGCACAATGCATATAACCCCCAAAACGATCATCGGCATCAAGTTATAGAGATCAATGCGTTGATAATAAATAGATAAACTCAAAGCAATAATGCCTGCGTAACAAATCAAAACAAAATAGCTGCGGTGAAACATACCAACAAGCTGAAAAAAAACTTTAGCTCCTAAAAGTGCAAGGAGTGTAAGAGCAACAAGAGGCCATGGCTCAGGAGCTCCTAAAGAAAAAAATAAAAGTGGAGCAGCTATAAGCCAACTTTTAATGCTGGCCCATGAAACTACAAAGTAATAATTTTTTTTACGAAATAAATAAAGTAGTAAGCCCGATGCGAATAAAAGGAGTAATACAATAAGTACAGTTTTTTGATAAATCGGACTTGACCAAGCGGCCATAAAGAAACTCCTTTATAGATTGATACCGTAGTCTTTAATTTTTTTATAAAGGCTTGAACGAGAAATTTGCAACATATTGGCTGCTTTTTCAATGTCAGACTCTAAATTTAAGCACTTTTTAATTGCATGGGCCTCAAATTCTTCGACTAGGCGAGTAAGGCCTTTTTTTAGATCAATCTCAGTGCCTGGAGATTCAAAAACTCTATGTGGATTTAACAGTAAATTTACATCTTCAGATCGAATAATAGGTAGAGGTGCAGTGAGGCTCAGCTGCTCACAAACTCGTTTTAACTCACGCACATTGCCTGGCCAATGATAGGCCTTAAGTGACTCAAGGGCTTCCTTGTTAAAAGTTTTGTTACGTTTAGGGCGCTCTTGACTTAAAAAATAATTAGCTAACTCGGGAATGTCTTCGGCTCTTTCGCGAAGCGGAGGAAGATAAATCTTTTTTCCATCTAAACGCCACAAAAGATCTTCGCGGAATTTACCTTCTTTTACGAGTTGATGTAAATTTTGATTCGTGGCTGCAATTAAGCGTGTTTTGACAATGGTATTGTCTTTAGAGCCAACTTTTTTAATTTCTCCTGATTCTAAAAAGCGCAACAATTTAACTTGAAAAGACATGGGCAGTGCTTCAACTTCATCTAAAAAAAGATCTCCACCATGAGCAGCCTCTATAAGTCCCATTTTATTTTGCTCAGCTCCTGTAAAAGCACCTTTGAGATGTCCAAAGAGCTCTGATTCAAATAAGTTCTCAGAAATAGCAGCTAAGTTAACGGCCACTAAAGGTCGCTCGCCATCTTGATTGTGTAATAAATGAGCAATAATTTCTTTACCGGTACCAGATTCGCCTTCAATTAAAATAGGACCAGATTCTCCACACAAAGAAGCCACTTTTTTATGCACCTCTAGTGCTTTTACACTTGAACCTAGCCATGGACGAGTGGGGCCACGGCCACTGAATTCACGTAAATGCCAGAGAGCTTCAATCTTTGATAAATTATCTAAAAATTCATCAACCTGCAGAGGTTTTGCAATAAAACGATTGGCTCCTTTTTTTAAACAAGCTTCCATGAGTTCGAGACTTAAATCACCTGACATTGCAATGATCTCAATTTGTGGATCATTCTTTTTTAGTTGGTCAATTACTTTAAGTCCGTCAGCTTCAGCATGATTTGAGGTTAAATGCATATCTGTTAGAGCGGCATGAAACATGGCCTCTGAATTAATATCTTGCATACGATTTATACCAACCATTCGCCAATGACTAGGAAGTGCCATTTTTATGGCAGAGAGCACTAAAGAATCATCATCGACAACAAGCAGTTGATATTTTGCAGCCAAATTCACCTCTGTAGTTATAGAATCAACTTATAAATCGATTTTGAGAAGTTCTTTTGCGCAACGTTATAAGCTTGTCACCTCACAGGATCATCAAGCAGAATATAAGAGTTGGAGTCGCCTATGAATCAAATAAAAATCCTCTTGCTAGAAAATATCCATCCAGTCAGTAAAGAAGCTTTATCCTCACAAGGATTTAAAATTGATACGAGAGCGGACTCGCCAGATGAAAAAGAACTTATCAAAATAGCTGCTGATTATGATGTGATTGGCATTCGCTCAAAAACTCACCTGAGTTCTACATTTTTTAAAGCAAATTCTCATTTACTAGCTGTTGGTGCCTTTTGTATTGGTACAAACCAGGTGGATCTAAAAGAAGCTAATAGCTTTGGTGTGCCTGTATTTAATGCACCCTATAGCAACACACGTAGCGTTGCTGAGCTTGTAATCTCTGAGATGATCGCACTTTCTCGACAACTTGGAGATCGCAATTCAGGAGCCCATCAAGGTCAG
>CAYMKD010000121.1:0-7449 GCA_964390435.1 uncultured Pseudobdellovibrionaceae bacterium
AGAGTTTGATGGCGTTTTTGTAATTCAAATGGGGAGACTTTAAGCATGTTTTTCACCTAAAGCGGCTTTGCACTCAAGCCAAGAAGACTCTGGCCAGACAATAAGTTCATGACTGCTGAGTTTGTGTTGTAAAAGTGGAGTCAGAGTTTCTGCCCAAAAACCAGTGCAGATAATTCTGCGCGTGCGAGCAAGAAGAGAAATCTCATCAGCTAGCCAGCTGGTTGCAAAATCCTCAATTTCATCAAGCCAAGAATCAGTATCCATGATGGGGCTTGGATCACTTTTAATAAGAGCTTTAATAGTTTCTTTAAAACGGTTTTGTCCATTATCTTTAAGAAAGGACTCAAGCCCTGAAGATTGCGGCCATCGCTTTTTAGCAACAAATACATCAAATAGACTTGGTTTTTGTGCTCTTCCCATAGACATGGGCCCTGGCTCATAACCCAATTCATTTTGACTTAGTTCAAAAGCACTCCAAAAACCAGCCTCAATGGCTGCTGTTGGTTGCAAGCTCAAATTATGAAACTTAGGACTTGCTGTTGCGATGGGGCCCCAAGGACTTTGCCAAATTTTTTGATTTTGTTTTAAATCTAACAAAGAAAATTTCTCTAAACCTAAGTGGAGAACTTGTAAGTCTTTAGCTTCTGAGAAATTTTGTAAATATTTTTGCATAGAGGCCCAGCGGCCATGAACACTTGAGAGATAAAAATTTTTTTGATCCGTAAATAATTCTCCATGTCCATTCCAGAAGTGAATTTGTTCAGGCTTTAAATATTCCTCGAAGGCTTTAACAACTTCTTCGCGAACTTCAGTAAAAATACTGGCCAAGGCGGCATTGAGAAGGGTTTGTCGCCATCTTGGAACCTCATCGGGGCTGGGTGCTAAGTCAGAGCTGCGATATACTTCTAAGCCTTGTGATTCAAAATAACTTGCAATTTCATTTTCATGAGTTTGATTTTGCGGCGCGTGGAGTAAGCCCAGACAAACTTTCGTGATATTCATCATTTTTAATTTAGCACTTAAAAATTCGAGTTCTTCTTGATTTGGTTTTTGAAGTAATTCTCCCTGAACATTCAAGCGTTCACTGATGCCAAAGACGAGCTCACTGGCAGAAAGTGGTTTTCGGCGCTTGGGATTAAGTTCAAAACGCTTAGAAGTGATGGGTTGACGCAGCCAACTCCAGGACTCAAAGCCACTTGTAACTAATTGCGCAACAGAGGCACCAAGTCGGCGCGACATAATTTTTTCTGGCCGTCTTGAGCTAATGTGAAGGTGCGATGGTTTAACTTGGGGGTTTTTTTCTAGAAAGTTTTTAATTCCTAGGCTCAGGCTTGTTTGTGGCAAATACCAACGCGCTTGAACTTGTTCAGAACGAGTCGCGGCCACAATTTCCGCAAAGGATTCACCAATACTAAGTCCGAGTGACCATAACATTGACTCTATCTTTTATATGACGCATGTGATTAGTCAATATGATTGTCTTCATAAGAAGTTCGAGTTTAATTTCTTCATACTTATGAGTAAAAAATTTTGGCAAAATTTATTTTGGTTCGTTATTTTTGTCCGTGTGATTTTGGCATTAACGGCCCCCTTAGTGGATGATGAGACTTATCATTGGACTTGGACTAAAATGCTGTCCCTCTCCTATTTTGATCATCCAGCGATGGTTGCCTGGCTTGAGTCTATAAGCACAACACTCTTTGGCCATGGGAAATTAGGAATCAGATTACCTTCTTTTTTATGTTATCTTGGTGTGTGTTTAATTAGTTGGCAGTTAACACGAGAGCTTTTTAGTGAAATTGCTGCTCGAGTCGTGGTTTTTCTTCTTCTCTTCACGCCTCTTTGGGGAGTGGGCGGCTATGTGGCTAGTCCTGAGCCTTCCTTTTTACTAATCTGGTGCGCAGTCTTATGGGTTTTTTGGCAGGGAGTGCGCCCTCCAGAATCAGGTAAACCTGCTTGGTCTACAAAAAAAACTTGGCTTACTTTAGGTGTTTTAATGGGCCTTGGTTTAAATGCCAAATTTCCTATTGCCTTAATCGCGCCAGGGATGGGGCTTTACCTATTAACAGAAAAACGCCTGCGCCAGCAACTTGCAACCCCTTGGCCATGGCTGGCAATTTTAATTGCAACTATTCTTACTTCGCCAGTTTTTATTTGGAACTTTCAGCATGATTGGCCGGGCTTTAAATATCAGTTTCATGATCGTCATGTCTCTGAAGGAGGATTTGATTTTATCCGATGGTTGCAGTTTTTTGGTTATCAAATTTTATTTATGACTCCTGTTGTATACTTATTTTTGGTTTTAGCGTGGTTTAAAAGCCTAAGTCTCTTTAATAAAGCCTCTTACCGGTTTGTGTTTTGCCTATCTTTGCCAATGTTGGCTATTTTCTATATTCAGCCTTTTTTTGCACAATTTAAACCTCATTGGTGTGGTGCTGCCCATCTTATTTTAGCCATGGCGGCGGGACAATTATGGGCTGAGGGTTGGGCAAAATTAAAAATAAAACCAATGAGTCGCAAAGTGGTCTATGGAGTGCTGGGATTTATCATTCCGCTAAATCTGATTGCCTACGTTCCTATTTATACCCCTATTGTGCCCAAAATATATCGATTCTTTAACCCCCAGAGTGAGTGGAACCCATTATGGGATTTTAGCAATGAGCTTCATGGTTGGGATGAGTTTGGCCAGTGGGCTTTGAGTAAAAAAGAGGAAGTGAGTTTGACAGAAGGGCAAGAGCCTATCCTTGCAAGTTATCGTTACGAGCTTGTGAGTCGTTTTTGGTATCATACTCAAGAGCGCGCCTGGGCTTTGAGTCGAGAAACGAGTCATTTTAAAGTATGGCAAGCAGGAACTGAGGCTGAAGATCTTAAAGGTAGAACCGTTTTATTTATGGCCAGTGATAAGTATAGTGATCCTCCGCAAGACTACATAGACTTTGAAAGTTGTGATGAGGCTGAAATCTTAAGAACGTACCGAGGCCATCATCATTCGCGGACATTTTATCTATGGAAGTGTCATGGATTTAAAGGAATCAAGCCATGAAAGTAGCACAAGAAATATTAAATCTTGTTCCCTATAAACCAGGAAAGCCAATTGGTGAAACTCAACGCGAATATGGTTTAACTAAAGTATACAAGCTTGCCAGTAACGAAAATCCTATTGGACCAAGTCCCAAAGCCATTGCTGCAATGACAGAGGCTTTAAGCAGCCTGCATTTATATCCTGATCCTGCTTGCTATGACTTAACTAAAGAGCTCTCAAAGCAGTGGCAAATTGAGCCCTCATGGTTAACTTTTGGTAATGGATCAAATGAACTCATTGATCTTCTCATTCGCATTTACTGCCAGCCCGGAGATCATATTCTCACAACTCAAGCTGCTTTTATTGCCTATCAAATCTGTGCACAGGCAGCGAGAGTTCGCACTGAGCATGTGCCCCTTAAATCCAACTACCAAATGGATTTAAAGGCTATTTCTGAAAAACTAAAAAAGAGTTCCTGTCCTTTAGTGTTTATTCCAAATCCCAATAATCCAACAGGAACCTATGTGGGCCAAAAAGAAGTAGAAGATTTTTTAAGTGAGCATGGAAATCGTGAAGATGTGCTTATTATTTTTGATGAAGCTTATAATGAGTTTGTAAGAGCTTCAGACTACACTTCAGCCCTACCTTATGTAACTAAATATTCTAATGTTTGCGTTATGAGAACTTTTAGCAAGGTCTATGGTTTAGCGGGAATGAGAATAGGGGTTTTGATTGCTCGTCCTGAGGTCAATGATCTTGTTAATCGAGTGAGGAATCCATTTAATGTAAATACTTTAGCTCAAGTGGCGGCCTTAGCAACTCTTCAAGACAAAGAATATTTAAAGCGTTCAAGTGAAGTTGTGTGGCAAGGTTTAGATTATTTTTATGAACAGCTGAAATTACTTAAATTGGATTATGTTCCTTCGCAGGCTAACTTTGTATTTTTTGATTTAAAACAACCTGCACAAAAAATTTATCAGAAACTTTTAGAACGGGGGGTCATCATGCGTCCCGTTGCAAATTATGGATTTCCAAATCATATGCGTTTGAGTGTGGGATTAATGTCGGAAAATCAAGTTGCCATGGCCAGTTTGTCTGAGGCATTAAAGGAATAGTATGGAGTTAATGACAGAGACTTTAACTAAAAAAAACGGATCAAATAGCATGGGATATGTAATTACAATTGATGGACCTGCAGCTTCGGGTAAATCTTCGGTGAGTCGAGAGCTAGCAAGTCGTCTGAGCTGTCCTTGGGTTTCAACAGGAGCTTTTTATCGAGGCCTGGCCTTTGCTGCTCATGCTTTAGGGACGCCCCTACAAGATGAGGCTGCTTTAGCAGCTTTAAGTCAGTCTGCTGACTGGAAAATTAAAATGACGCCACAAAGGACAGAGGTTTATTTTAAAGCTAAAAATGTTACGGATGAAATTAGTCATGAAAATATAGGTAATATTGCAAGCCTCATCAGCCATTACCCAGAGGTGCGTAAAGCTCTTTTGGCAGCGCAAAGAGCCTGTAGTAATTCAAATCAAGGCCTTGTGGCTGAGGGCAGGGATTGCGGAACTGTAGTATTTCCCCATGCAGAGCTTAAGATTTACCTTACGGCAGATAGCGAGCACCGCGCGGAGCGTCGCGCCAAAGAATTAGGACTTTCAAAGACGGATATGGCTGCGGCTCAGAAAATCCGAGATAAGCAGGATTCGACACGAAAGGCAGCCCCTCTTCAGATACCAGACCAAGCCCTTGTTATAGATAACAGTTTATTGAGCCTTGAAGAGGTTGTAGACTTAATTGTGGAGCAAGTTCGCAAGCGTTTAGGTGACCAAGTTTTCATAGATTAAGGAAAATTGACCTATTTCAGTAACTTCCCTTTGACTTTATTGGTCAGGGCCTTTTAAAAAAGGACTTCATCTCGTACAAGCGAGAAATTAATCAGGAAGGCCAAAGGTCTTCCGCGGGAGGTTTTTTTTGTTTATGTCTAAAACTCTTAACAAAGCCGAGCTTGAGAAGCAAAAAGTTCTGGCGTTTCTAGATAATGCGGATTCGGAAGTACCAGCAAATCCAGGTGCTCATCAAAAATCAACAATTGGCCAAGAGTTCTCAAAATTATTTGAGCAATCTGTTCAAGAGCAGAACTTCAGAGTGGGTGATGTTGTTTCTGGAACTGTTGTCGAAGTTCAAGAAGACTATGTTCTTGTCGATATCAGCTACAAATCTGAAGGTATGATTCCGATTTCTGAATTTCGTGGTGCTGAAGGCGTTAAAAGCGTTAAAGCAGGCGACACTGTAGAAGTTTATATCGATCGTATTGAAAATGAAAATGGCATGGTTGTTCTTTCTAAAGACAAAGCGGACATGATGCGTGCATGGAATGATATTTCCAAAGCAGCAGAAAACGAAGAAGTCATTGAAGGAACTATTATTGCTAAAGTTAAAGGTGGTTTGAGCGTTGATATCGGCGTTAAAGCTTTCTTGCCTGGTAGCCAAATTGATTTGCGTCCGGTTAGAAACATGGATGCTTACATTGGTAAGCGCTATAAATTTAAAGTTATTAAATTTAATAAAAAACGTGGCAACATTGTGCTATCACGTCGTGCTCTTTTAGAGGAAGAACGTGAGAGTCTTCGTACACAAACTTTAGATGCAATGAAAGAAGGTTCAATCGTTACGGGGATGGTTAAAAACATCACAGATTACGGTGCTTTTATTGATCTTGGTGGTATGGATGGTCTTTTACACATTACAGATATGAGTTGGGGACGTGTTAAACATCCATCTGAGATTCTTAACGTGGGCGATGATATCCAAGTTAAAATATTAAAATATGATAATGAAAAAGAACGTGTTTCTTTGGGACTTAAACAGCTTCAAGCAGATCCTTGGGAAAATGTAAAAGATAAATTTGTTGTTGGCACAAAGCTTTCTGGCAAAGTTGTAAGCTTAGCTGAGTATGGCGCATTTATCGAACTTGGTGATGGCGTTGAAGGTCTTATCCATGTATCTGAAATGAGTTGGACTAAGAGAGTAAAGCACCCATCACAAATCGTAAATGTAGGTGATGAAGTTAATGTTGTAGTTCTGGAAATTGATGGTGAAAATCGTCGTATCAGCCTTGGCATGAAGCAACTTCAAGCAAACCCTTGGGTTGAGCTTAAAGAAACTTACCCTCCAGGAACTATTATTGAAGGCGAAGTTAAATCAGTGACTGATTTTGGTATCTTTGTAGGTATTGAAGAGGGAATTGATGGGCTTGTTCACATTTCTGATTTCTCGTGGACAAAACGAGTGAATCATCCGAGTGAAATGTTCCAAAAGGGCAGCAAAATTCGCGCGGTAGTTTTAGGTGTTGATATTGAGAATGAGCGTTTTAGTCTTGGTATTAAACAACTTGAAGGTGATCCTTGGGCTAATATCGAAGATAAATACGGTGTTGGAACTCAACATGACGTTAAAGTTGTTAAGCTTGCTGATTTTGGTGTGTTCGTAGAGCTTGAAAGTGATATTGAAGGTCTTATTCATATCTCTGAACTCTCTGGCGACCGCATCAATCATCCTCAGGATGTGATTCAAGTTGGTGATACAGTAAAAGCTGAAGTTATGACCATCGATAAAGATGCTCGTAAAATTGGTTTAAGTGCTAAGCTTGTAAAACTTCGTGAATCAAAAGCGGATGTTGAAGACTATGTTAAAAAAGCAACAGCGACTTCAAAAACAAGCTTAGGCGATCTCTTTGCAGATCAGCTTAAAAACATGAAAACAGATAAACCTAATTAATTAGTACTTAAAAGTTTAAGATTTCTAAGGGGCAATCAGTGGTTGCCCCTTTTTTTTATGCGTAGTGCACTTGTTTCTCTGTGCGTTAGTTATTTTGCTCTCTTAGCATCTGCATTACTTGATGGAAGAGACTACCTTCTGTGAGCTATTCCAGTTATTTTTAAATGCATTAATTTTTGCAGGAGATGCCTATGAAGAAAAGTCCATGGATTAAGATCACATTGCTTTTGATTTTCTTTGCTGGAATTTTTTATTGGCTAGGAAAAGAAAAGTCATCAGATACTTTAGGCGATGATCTTCCCAATATTAAAACTTCAAAATCAGCTGTATTGGTATTAAAGCTTGAGGGAGTTATTACGGATGAAGAGAAGTTTTTACGCCAGCTAAAAAAATATCGTAAAGATAAACATATTAAGGCCATTGTTTTAAAAATAAATTCTCCAGGCGGAGTTGTAGGACCTAGCCAAGAAATCTATTCTGAAATTCGCAAGACAAGTGAAGAGCATGGTAAAAAGATTGTTGTTTCTTCGTCTTCTCTTAATGCCAGTGGTGCTTATTATGCATCCGTAGCTGCTGACAAAATAGTTGTAAATGCAGGCACATTAATGGGTTCGATCGGTGTTATTATGGAGTTTGCAAATTTAGAAAATATCTA
>CAYMKD010000122.1:0-7439 GCA_964390435.1 uncultured Pseudobdellovibrionaceae bacterium
AGAAGTGATTATTAACCATAAATCTCAAGTTGAGTGGCGAGGTTTAAGCATTCACATTGGCTCGCAAATAAGAAATCTTGATAATCTTAAAGAAGCTTTTATAATTTTAAAAAATATTTATAAAAATCTAAATTCACTTGGCCATCAATTTACACACGTCGATATTGGCGGTGGGCTTGGAATTGATTACGAATATGAAAATCAAGCAGAAGAAGATCTGCTGCTAAAAAACTATGGTAAACTTATTGGCGACCACTTTTCTGACACAGGTTTAAAAATTCAAACTGAACCTGGAAGATGGTTGGCTGCACGAACGGGAGTTTTAATATCTCAAGTACAGTATATAAAAAAGAGTGAAGAAAAGAATTTCCTTATTTTAGACACAGGGATGCATCATCTTATGAGGCCGGCGCTCTATGAGGCTTATCATCGCATTTTACCAGTTACTGTTAATAACAAAGATGCAAAAGTGAGTTATGATATTGTTGGTCCTATATGTGAGTCAACAGATCAGTTTGCTGTCGATCGGGTGTTACCAGAAATGCAAGAGGGAGATTTGGTGGCAATAGGTGATGTCGGGGCTTATGGCTATGTGATGGTGAATGATTATAATCTTCAAGCACGACCTGATGAGATCGTGCTTGAAGCGTAGACAAATTATAATTAGTTAGCTAGTTCTTCAATTCGAGTGAATTTCATCATGTAATCACTACCCACCGCTGAAGAAAAAACTCGAGCATGGAATTCTTGTTTAGTTATGTCAACGCCTTGAAGTAGAAATACTTGATCATATTTTCCGAACTCTCCGCAGTTAATATAGTGGGCAATAAATCCAGCGTCGACATCTTTTAAATCAAGACGGCCTGTGCATTCAATCGTTCCCCAATTGGCCACTTGTTTAAATGTAGTAGTGTTGTCTTCATAAACACGCAAACTAAATACTAAATCTTGAGCAACGATGTCTTGTGGTAATTTAGGGTCATCATATACAACTTCGTACATTCCAACAAAATTTGGTGCTCCAACATTTGCGTGAGCAGAGTTGACTTGCAAAAAAGCGACAAAAGCAAAAAGTAACGACTTCATAAAATCCTCCTGTGTTAGAAGGCAAATATAATCTAGTTATATTTAATCTGCCTAAAAGAAAATTTATTTTGAAAGACTTACATGAGTTTTCTAGAAATCTTATTGTTTTTTTAACATGGGGGTCTATAAACTTACAGATCAGCTACCTGCATCTGATCAATTGAAAATGGGGAGAGAATTTGTGCTGCTAGCTGATAGGTATGTTTTGATTCATCGGTCATAAAGATCAATAGGTTTGCAGAACTGTTTTCAGCTGCTGGTAAAATAGTTTCTGCGGAAAACTCATTTTTTAACTTTTCTGTAATTGCATCTCCCGAATCAACTAACATAACCTGCGAACCAAAAACCTTCTGAATTGAAGATTTTAATATAGGGTAGTGAGTACAACCTAAAATAACAGTGTCCAAATCTTGGTTTAGAAGAGGCTGTAAATAACGATATACAATTAAATTTGTGAGTGGATCTTCTTGTAAGGCCTCTTCCGCTAAAGGAACAAAAAGTGGACAAGCTTGGCTTAAAACAAAAGTGTTCGCCTCAATTTTGCGAAGGGCTTTGTCGTAAGCCTCGCTTTGAATAGTGGCTCTTGTCCCTAAAACTCCGATGCGTTTTTGCGAAGAGAGTTTAAGAGCCCACTCACTACTTGGATCAATCACATTATAAATGGGAGTGCCTAAAAACTCTTTTTCTTTCATTTGTGTTGAGGCTGAGTTGCAAGCAATAACGGCTGCTTTAATATTTTTTTTAATTAAAAAATTTAAATTTTGCTCGGAGTACTTTCTAATTGTTAGAGGGGATTTGCTACCGTAGGGGAGTCTGGCAGTATCTCCTAAATATATAAAAGATTCTTGTGGAAATTTCTGTAGAAGAGATTTTAAAACAGTGAGCCCACCAACACCTGAATCAAAAACTCCAATGGGACGTGGATCATGATTCAAAAACTTGTCTCCTTAAAAAAACAAAGGCCTCATTTTACTGAAGCCTTTATCTTATACTCTAGAACAAAAGAAGTTTTCGTTAACCATTGCTGGCATCTTATAATGAGCAAGGGCTGAGATCCACAATACCAGGCTTATTTTCAGGGTCAAAAGCTTGGCCTATGCATTAGGATGTTAGTCCGTGAGCCCGAGATTCATGGGCGCCTGCAGCACTCATTTCTATAAAACAGCCGTTTTCTTTGATTTCATTAATGCTTGTCGCGTTAAGGTAGCTCATACCTGATCTAATGCCGCCACAAATCTCAGAAAGCACATCTTTAGCATGTCCTTTAATCCAAACTGAGGTGGATTCGCCTTCAGGAGCCATGCCTTCTGGAACGCCTCCGCGCCAAGAAACTTGAGCGGCTTTTGACGCCATGCCGCGATATTGCTTGCGGCCATTTTTAATTTCCCCTGGGGTTTCAATAACTCCAGCTAGCATTGAGCCAAGCATAATGCTGCTTGCGCCTGCTGCAAATGCTTTAACAATATCTCCTGATGTTTTAACTCCACCATCTGCAATAATTGGAATTTGAGACTCACTAGCAGCTTCACTACATAAGGCAATGGCTGTTAGCTGAGGCATTCCGCAGCCAGTAATAATTCTGGTTGTGCACATAGAGCCAGGGCCAATGCCTACTTTAATAGCATCAGCTCCTGCAGCAATAAGTTCTGCTGTTGCCTCTGGAGTGGCCACATTTCCAGCAATAATTTGAATATCTGGAGCCTTATCTTTAAGCCATTTTACAGTATCAATCATCATCACTGAGTGGCCATGAGCGATATCTATTGTGATAATTTTAACTCCGGCATTTAAAAGGGCAGCTGTTCGGTCCTCAATATCATCACCAACACCAATACTAGCTGCAATATAAGGAACTCCGGCAGCCTTTACTTTTGCAACTTCAGCAGCTTGTTCAGTAATGGACATAAATCTGTGAAGAATACCGAGGGCTCCCATTTGATGCATAGCAATGGCCATAGGGGCTTCTGTTACAGTATCCATATTGGCAGAAATAATGGGAGTCTCAAAACTGTATTTTTTTGTTATTTGAGATTGCAGTCTAGGATCTCTGCGAGATTTAACCTCGGATTTTTTGGGTACTAATAAAACATCATCAAAAGTTAAACCACGACCGCGATTTTTAACTTCGCGCCAATTAAACATAAGTTGCATAGAGGCCTCCAACTATGACTCATATTTAATTTCTGCTGACTTATAAAGAGAAAACATGAGCCAAAGCCCATAAATTTGTATGATAGCCTCAATTGCGACTAGGAGTGTTGCAGTTAGAGTATTTGTGTAAAGGTCTTTTGACTCGGCGAGTAGCCCATCAAACAAAAAAGGCGCTAAGACATTAAAAATTAAAAATAAAAAAAGAAGCTTTAAAAATACTTTATTGGCCAGCTGGGTAGAGAATTTGAGGGCGTCTATTTTTCCCTCATTGTAATCAGGTCTAAATACAATAATAAAGGGAACAAAGAAAAGCTGAACAGCACGGACTAGGCCTGGTATGACAAATAAAAATGCCCACAGAAAAACCTGACCTAAGCATCTAAGACTCTCAATAGTCATAGGCTTAAAGTAGTACTTTGAAAAAGAAGAAAAAGTTAATGCCTCTTTGGAGTTCATTTTTTTTAGAAAGTAAATAAATAACAAAAATGAAATAACCGGAGCCATAACTGAAAAGCATAAGGCAAGTGTTCCTAGACTAAGGATGGCCAGCATGGGCGTGCCTTCTCTAAGTAAAAACTCACTCATTGTTGATGTAATTAAGCCGTCAATAGCTGTTGTTATCCAGATAAGAATAAAGAGCCATGGAAAAATTTTTTTAATAAGTTGAGACGGCTCTTTCATTAACCTCAAGCATAGTGGGGCTGTATGAGCTTTGCTAGCTCGGCTGCAACGTGTAATTTAAGAGTTATCTCAAACTGAAACACTGTTGAAAGCTTTAAATTTACTGATTTTGTTATTAAGTTACAGTCAAAAATAAGCCGATAGAGTTTTATCCACGTCAGGAGTACCAGGATGTCTACGACAACATATAAAAAAGGTGATATTTTATTTAGAGAAGGCGATAAAATCACTTCAATTTTAGTTATTCAGTCAGGTGGTGTTTCACTTTGTCTTTTAAGGCCTAAAAAGAATGTGGAAATTATGCAGTTAGGTGCAGCTCAAGTATTAGGGGAGCAGGCTTTGTCAGGAGCGGCTCAGCATGCTCTTACGGCCATTGCCACTGCAGAAACTAAAGTTTTAGAGCTTCCAGTTGAGAGTCTTAAAACTCAAATTGAAGGAATGCCTCAGCCTATTCGTATTCTCACTCGTAGCCTAACTGACCGAGTGAGAAATATTCTCGGCGAACTTCGAAGTTATAAACTTGAAAAGGATCCAAGCCCGTGTCCAGAAGATCAAACAGCTAAAGTTTTTGGTGCAATTTACCATACCGCTCTTCATAAAGGTGAAAAAGAGAAAGACTTTGTAAAGCTTGATTGGAATGTAATGAAGCAATATGCGCAAAGAGTTTTTGGAGAGTCACCAAAGCGTTTAGAGCAGGCAATTTCAATCTTTGTAAAACTTAAATTAGCACAATTTGAATTTGGCAAAAGCATTGATAATCCAACCGGGCCTGATGAGCTTCAGGGCGTGAAGTTTTTTGATTTGCAACAAATTGAAAACTTTTTTGAGTTCTACCAGTATTATTATTTTAAGGGTGGTAAAACAGAGTTTTTAAAAGTGGATGATCTGAGTTTGCAAATTGTAAAAGGCTTTTTAAAATTTTCTGTAGGTCAAGCGGCTAACCGTCATGGGGTGGTAACCTTAGATTACGGCAAAACAATAGATCAATTTAAAAGTGAACTAAATATCAACATGAATCCAGATCATTTCGCTCGATTAGAAATGAAGGGTGTTTTTATCAAACGAAAATCTATGACAGATGGAGCTATTGTTCTTGAGTTTGAAGTTAAAGAGCTACAAAAAATTCAATATATTTGGCTAACTTTGAAAGAAATTGTTAAATGGAATGAAAAGGGTTTTGTAGATCTAAATGAAGAAGAAGCTGTGAAAGCAAAAGCAGCTTCTGCTAATGCCTGTCCTTCATGTTCGGTAGAGCTTCAAGAGAGTGCAAAATTTTGTAGTGAATGTGGTTTTAAGATAGCAGCCTAACTTGGGTTAGGCGGCTTAAAAAGGCCTTCGCTTCTAGCAACTGCGCAACTTACAATGGTATCGCCCATGACATTTAATGTAGTTCGAGCCATATCCAACAAACGATCAACACCAATAATTAAGCTGATGGCTTCTACTGGAAGGTTTACAGATTTAAGAACCATTGCCAGGGTAATAAGACCAACTCCTGGGACTCCTGCGGTTCCAATAGAAGCTAAAGTAGCTGTAAGTATAACTGTTAAGGCATCTGATAAAGAAAGATGAATGCCGTAAGCTTGTGCAATAAAAACTGTGGCAACACCTTGCATGATAGAGGTTCCATCCATATTAATAGTGGCCCCTAATGGTAAGGTAAATGAGGCAACCTTGTTATCAACCCCCATATCTTTTTCAACACACTCTAAAGTGATTGGCAGTGTGGCACTTGAGCTTGAAGTACTAAAAGCACAAGCGGCGATCACTCGAAATCTTTTTAAAAACCAAATTGGCTTTACTTTAGCAAAAACTTTTAAAATGGTGCCATAAACAATAATGCCATGAGCAGCTAATATAAAAAGCACTAAGAAAAAATATTTTAATAGAGGAGCAAAAGCTTCAAATCCTAATTGAGAAAATGTTTTGGTCAGTAGGCAAAATACTCCAAAGGGAGCCACTTGCATGATCAAATCTACGACTCTTAAAAAGAGAGTGTTAAAATCATTAAAATAGTTTCTGAGACGTTTTTTGGTATCAGCATCACAAGAGTTGACTCCAAGACCAATTAATAATGCAGCAACAATAACTGGAAGCATTTGTACTTCCATCATAGACTTAAGTAAATTGCTGGGAACAATAGCTAATAAAACCTCATAGAGAGGTGGACTTTCTTTTGCTTGAAACTGTGTGGCAGCAACAAGGTCAATTCCCTGTCCAGGTTTAATTAAAAATCCACCGATAAGAGCTAAGCAAATTGCAAACATTGTTGTTGTAACATAGAGAGCAAATGTTTTAATACCAATGCGTCCAAAGCTGGTAATGCTCTCCATGTTTGCAGCGGCAGTGAGTAAAGAGAAAAAAACAACAGGCACAATTAAAAACTTCAAGAGTGAAATAAAAAGATCGCCACCAAAAGCTAAGAGACCATTATTTAAATAGGTATTTGTAAAATCAGAAGATACAAATCTTAAAAGGAGTCCACACGGAACTGCCAATACAAGAGCCCAAAATATCTTTTTTGATAAATCCATTCATGCCTCCAGTGGTGCTATTGCTGAATACAACATGATAACAGCTAAGAGACATTGAGCAATGATTAAATGTCGTATTGTTAAATAAACTGGATTTTAGCGTAAATAAACTAGAAAATTTTCTCCACACATTTAACAATTTCTTGTATCGCACGGATATTTTTATTCTCCACACGATAGGCAAGGTAAATTTCGTCTTTAAAGATAGGAGCACTCTGAATTTTTTTTAATCCAAATTGTGTTTTAGGCTGTGCAACTCGACCCGGAAGAATTCCAATGCCAGCTCCAGATAAAGTTAACTCCGTGATAACCTCTAAACTGGTACTTGTAATAATTCGATTAAAGTTAAGGCTAGAGCGCTTTATTTTTTTAATAATATCTTGTGACTGAATCATATTTAGATCACAGATAAGGACGGCTTCTTTGCCTTTAGGATCTTGCGTTTTATTACGGCCTGAACCGACCCACAATGTGACTTCATCTTCTGAGAGTTTTTTTAAGATAAGGTCGGGATGTCTCACGGGATTGATGACTATACCAATGTCCACTTCTAAGCTGACGACTTGTTCTACAATTTTGCGAGATAAATCGTGTACGAGTTTAACTTCAAGCTTTGGATGCTTATTTAAAAGTTCAGGTAAAAAGTGAGGCAAGCTGTATTGTGCAATAGCAGTGTGACATCCAATTGTATATTGTCCTTGCAGATCATCATTAGCCTGTACTGCATGAGTTCTGAGGGCTTCCCATTGTTGCAAAAGCTCGCGACTTTTTAAGTAAAGTCTTTCTCCAGCGGGTGTTAGATGAGTGCCTTTTTTAGTTCTATGCAGAAGGGATGTCCCTACGGAGTGCTCAAGGCGCTGTAAGGAGACACTCAAAGAAGGTTGGCTAATTCCCAATCTTTCAGAAGCTCTAGAAATATTTTTTGTTTGAACCACTTCTAGAAAGTAAGTTAGGTCTGTAGCAGAAGGTAACATAGATTTCTCCTAT
>CAYMKD010000123.1:0-7386 GCA_964390435.1 uncultured Pseudobdellovibrionaceae bacterium
CTGTTATTTGCGGTACGGTATTATTAGGACCCCAATTAAAACCTACATTCGAGGCCACCGAAGGAACATTAGCTGAATTTAATTGAATAGCTTTTACAGAAGAATAACTTGTGGATAAATTAATAAATTGTCCACCATTAAGTGCACTGAGTGTAGCGCCACTTGAAATGACCAAACCCGATGTATTTATGCGATCTAATACAAAACCTGTTAAACTCACCGTTCCGCCAGTTGCATTAAAACCCCAAGTTCCACTGCCATAAATAGTAATTTTACCTTTATTACTTAAATTTTGTGGATAAGGATCATTCACTCCAGTTGTCCTAAAAGTTCCACCTGAAACAGAGATACTTTGACCATTACCAATTGATAAAACACCACCACTATCCACAGTAAAGGTTCCAGCAGAAAGGCTTAGCCCGTTTGGCAAAATAAGTGTCTTTCCACTTGTGATTGAAAAATCAAAATTGGATCCGCCTGGAATATTTAGAGCATTTACTGTTAAGTTGCTACCAGAGAGACTAACCATGCCTCCAGCTGTTTTATTAAAAGTTAAATTATTTAAGATGGCAGAACTCTGTATTGTCTGATTTGAACCAGCTCCAGCATCCGCGATGCGAATGATACCATCGTTTTGAGCAAGTGATCCTGTAATATAAATATTCCCGTAAACTTCAAGCTGAGCTCCCACACCGTTTTGCATAGTAATGGTACCCGTACCGACAGTTAGGTTTTTACATTGTGCAGTTGCTGAGTTATTAATTACAGGCTGATTTGTAGTGCTATTAATAGTGCAATCTTTTGTTGAATTAGGTACACCACCTGCCCAATTACCAGCCGTAAACCAATTAGTATTCACTGCTCCCGTCCAATTGGATATTGTGGCTGCTTGAATACTTGCAGTAGACCCTAAAGTCACCGGGAAAACTGTTGTACCCGAAGCTAAGTAAGTTTGGGAATTTATAAAATCACTGGCTTGAGCAATCTGTGCTCCAATTGTAGCACCTACTGTGGCAATAGTACTTACTGAGTATTCTACGTATAAACAGCGATTCGGCGGTGTTGTAGAGCTTGCTTGAACTGTAGCTTGCCCTGGAGAAAATGAAAAATTAATCGATGCTGGATTGCCTGAAAAAGTTCCGCTCCCTATTAAAGTTCCACCCGTGCCAGAACAAGCACTGTCATAATAAATTCGCGCTTGAGAAACATCTGATGCAGATCCAGTACCTATTAACGTAAGACGAAAGCTTGTAATATCAGTATCCACAAAACTCGCACTTGCCAAAGTTTGCTTAAAACGAAATCGACCCATGTTATAAGAGTTACCTTGAACAACAGAGGCTGGCCCTGAAGCCCCTTGTGTTATATCAATTGTATTTGTAGCCCCTGTCCAATTAAGTAAATAAGTACCCTCTATATCATTATTGGGACCTGATAAATCTCCACTATAACTTGTGAGAGTTAAAGTGCCCGCAGCTGCTCCCGTAGTATTAATGCTAACGACATTACTTGCCGCAGATCCCGCTAATGAAAATGAGCAATTATCCATTGAGTTCGTTGGAACTTGCCTTTTGAGTTTTAAAAAAGTTGCATTACTCACAACAGGATACGAAAAAGACCCGTTTTGTAAATGGTAAGTAGAATCAATAGTAGCTGCAGATTCTATGCTGACTCCATTGAGCCCTAAATTACTAAAAGCATAATACTGGGCCTTAATAGTTCCGTTAACAACAACAGAGTATCCGGCTGAAGGAGAGTTACTTGTTATATTGGCACTAGCACCCGAATCACCTACTATAGTTAATGTAGCACCTGAATCAACTGTTAACACAGAACCATTACCAAGTTTTAAAGTTCCACCAGAAGAAATATTTAACTCTGCCCCACTCTGCACCGTAACATTTCCTAGAACAGTGAGCGTTGTTCCATAATCAATATTAAGAACTCCAGAGCTGATAGTTAAATTACCTTGTATAGTTGAATCTGTAGATAAAGAAACTTCGTTACTTGGTGCTGAACCTGTATTTGCAATTAATAAATTGCCAGGAAAGCTCGTCAAGATACTTAAAGATTGATTGGCAGCTCCCTTTAAGGTGAATAGTCCAGAGTTCGCATTTTGAAAAGTGTAACCACTTTGAATAGTAAGAGATCCATAAATACCCACTTCATTAGTGGTATTATTAAAATTAAGTGTTCCACCTGTTTGAAAAGTACCATTTTTACAAACTGCATTGGCAATATCCACCATGGGAATATTTGCACCTGCTCCCACTATACAATCACGATTGGCATTGGGCACTTTGTTGTTAGTCCAGTTACTACTTGTAGACCAGTTTTGATTCGTATCTCCTTGCCATTGTCTTGGAGCATTTCCAACAATCACACTACTCCCAGCACTAACCGGAGGTCCCGCAACATCTGAAAACTGATAAGACTGACTATTGGTTACATCTGTAGTGTTAGAAACAGCAAATTGAATGCTCTTACTATCTTGTGCCGTCGCTGAGGTAGCCGCTAAAATATGAAAACAACCTCTTGCTGTATCACTGGATGTCTGAACATCCCCAGATGGAATGTTTACTGTAATTTGTGGTGGCGAGCCAGATAAAGTTAAATCTGATCCGATTTGCGTATCAACACCGGCATTATATACACAACTTGTACCACCGGCCGTGTCTTTATAAATTTTTATGGGCTGCAAGTCAGAACTGCTCGCTGTTCCAATCATCGAAACAGTGGCACTTGTAATATTGGTAGCGACATCTGCTTGTGTTAATCCAAATGCAAATGTTGCAAAATGTGTGTAGTTTGAATCTGTATCAATAGTTGATGGAGGGGAACCTCCTGGAGTGTTATCTGAAATAGTTAATTTGGTGCCTGCTTGTGTTCCCCAGTTGATTTTATTGTTTGGATCTGTTTCTTTAGTAGCACCACCCGTAGTCCCGCTCCAATTAGAGAGTGTTGTGGCGGTGGAATTGTAAGCAGTGGCATTAAAATTTTTAACATTTCCAAATGAAGAGTCATCAAAAAAACCTACACTACTTATTGAGCTAGGAATAACCGCTGCAGCTCCAAGCGTGATGGCATAACCTCCACTAGCAATATAGTGAAACTCTCCATTACTCATTCCTAAAATAGTCCCTGTCACGTTAAGCCCAGGAGTTGTCATCCGATCTATGCGGTAATAATTAGCATTTATCTTACCGGCGACATTAAAAGCAAAAGTACTCCCACCACCAATAGATGAAATCTGGGCAATATTTCCAGATGAACCTAGTACTTGAATAGAGCCGCTGGAGTTAACCTGTAGAGTTTTACCACTTCCCATTACAAGGCTCGAGCCATCACGAATAATTAAAGTGCCATTAACAGTGATGTTTTCATATGAAGTGAGAACAGCTCCACTTGTCACCTCGACCTTCACTCCAGCAGGAATGACTAAAGCTGTAGCCCCTGACTCAATTGTAAGATTTCCTGTAATATAAACATTTGTTGAACTGCCACTTAAAGTGAATGCATTTCTTATTGAAAATGGATGAGTGAAAGTAACCGTATTATTGCCACTAATTTGAAGCTGATTAATAGGATCAACAACTGAAAATTCTTGCGCACTTGTGCCATTAAGTTCAATCACAAAACTAGAATTTCCAGAAGTTATATTTAAAGAGTTTACAGTTGTTGCATAAAAATAATCACCTGTCACAGTGAGAGTTCTATTATTTGCCGATCGTATCTGTCCAGACTGGACATCTACACAACCTACCGTCACTGAGTTACTTACTTTAGCCGCATTTGCACCAGAAACTATAATCGCGTTTTCTGAAGATGTATCAGGAACATTAGAATTTGACCAAGAAGATGCTGTAGACCAAGTGCTGCTTGTCCCAAGCCAAGTTCGATTTGTTGCTCCACATGCAGCTTGAGTTTGCTGACTTACCAAAGATAAAAATATGAGCGATAATAGACTAAGAACATATTTCATAACAACTCTTAGTATCTCATAACATTTACATGGATCCCAACTCTCAATATCCAACTTGAGGTCCAATTTTCTAAGACTTTAGTAGAGAGTTAAATAATGAGATGAATGTCTTTACTCGCGAGTCTTTCTAGCTCGACTTTAGATGATAATGTGCTATATAAAAGGCTAGTATCAACTTATAGAGTCACCACATGCCATCTCAGTATAAGGTTGCATGAGTCTTTTAACTTTCTTACCGCTTTTATTATTGTGCAGAACTTGCCAATAAGTTCTGCCTGGTTTAACAAATATTTGTGCCTCTTTGCTTAATTGCTTTTCAAGAATTGTAATACCACAGCTTAAATTATCAAGTGCATTTAAGGTATCAATTTTCTTGCAACCATAAGATTTAGTATTGCCTTTATGAAGCTGCAATAAACCAGATGCAATACGATACTCTCCTTTCTCTTCATCAAATAGTCCATTAACATCAATTTTTGGATTACAGCTACTCTCACTCATGGCCATTGAAGCTACTAAGTATATCCAAAACATTTTTTGCTCTGATTCATCAACTTCGACATCTGCAATTTTTGAACACATGACTGGCATATCAGATATAACATCTGTTCTAAAGTAAGTAGAAAAACTATCAGTCCTTAAAGATTCATACAAATGCTGTCCCCACTCCCCTAATCTACCGGTTTCATCAATAAATTTGGTACAACGCGGGTTCCAGTTTTTAGCATCTGGAATTATAGGAACTAAACTCTTAGGAATAAGCTCAACACTTTTTGAGGCAAATTGATTGGAATTATCAGATAACAAAGTTTTTCCACAGTCATTACAAAAATTAAGAAAATTATATTGTTTCTCCAAGGCATTGGCTTCAAAGTCCGCTAAAAAAGAGAGGCTTGATTTTGAGTTTGCAAAGTTGTTTTCTTCACTCTGAACATCCAGCGGTCGAATGATCCAAAATTCCTGTTCGACATTTAAATTTTGAACCTGGTTATTTATTTCTACTGGGCTTAAAATCCAGTATTCATTCTTGCTTGTTTTAATAATCTCCTTAAGTCGTAATACCGAGTTTTTGGGAATTACAATTTGTTGTTCAAAATCACCTGCTGCGGAGGGGTTAGAAATTACATTCATGTGCTGATTTTTATTTAATCTTATATAGGTGTTATGATTTTTAAAAGCTAAGACAGGACATGCTAGTAAAGTCATCATCATTAGGCTAATTAAGTTGATATGAAATGTTTTCATATAAAACCTCCTCATAAAGCTGCCTAAATACTTGTGCAAAGGTGGCACCAAATAAGGAGAAAATGATTTATAGCCTATATTGAAATAAACGACTTTTGCCAATTTTTGGCAGTAAAACAGCCAAACTTAAGCTTTATATTTAATATAAGTAAGTCTTTATGATGAATAATTTTTAGTACCAAATAAGATTGCTTTAGCCTTAAAGCTCATTTTCTTTTAGTTTTCATTAGATGTATTTCATGACATAAAAGTTTAAAGCTACTACTAATGACTCAAGTCATGGAGATCAATTATGCAACAGAATTTTTTAAAATACGCTCTTCCCTTAATTACTGCGATATTTTTAACACCAGCCGCCTCTTTTGCATGTCCGCTTGGCAATAATGAAACAACTATTAGCTTTGCACGAATCATGCGGAATTTTGGGAGATTCACTTTAACACCAGATAGTGTTGCTCTTAAAGGCTGGCAGGGTGAAGCTGTGCTAGAAGAAGAAGTAACAAAATCTATTAATGATTTAGATATTACTCTAAGTTGTGCTCAAATTATTCTTCAAGACACGGCTAAAAATTTAATGCCCCCAAAATATTACTTGCTTACAGGCAATGAACAAAATGAGTACAACGAAGATTTTATGAGATTTATGAATCAGTTTGTTGTTGCACTTAATGAATATAAAGAACTATTTATTGAACTCGAAAAACAAAACTTAGATGCTTGGAATTTTGAAAAGCTTTATAAAAAAAGCCAAGAACTTACTGAAATAGCTAATACAGCTCATAATTTTTTGTAAAAATAAAATGGCTCAGGCTTTGATACTGGGTTTTCTTATAGTATTTCTGTAATTACGATCTCTGCAGTATTTCGCCAAATCACTTATAACGAAGTACAAACTAATGGAACATCACAATCCCTACCCAACTCCTTTTGCAGCACTTTTGTCTCTCAAGAAGTTGGTGGGCAAATTGGCGTTACTTTTTAAAAGTAAACTAAATTTTAGTACAATAAAACTCAGTCGTCGGAACCGTTGGCATATTACCAAAACCAATTTTCATTACAGATTTTGATATACCATTCTCAACTTTTGACTTAAAAGAAATTGCCACACCAGTAAACATATCCATTGACGAAATAAGCGTACTCCAATAATTAACATCGCGATTCATATTTAATAATTGATCTAAAGGAATTTTATCAATATTTAATATTGTTTTAGTCAACATTAGATGACCGTCTAGGTAATCAAAGTGGAATACCAGCTCCCCATTATCGTCATTGTAAGCATAAAAATGGGAACCTGGTAATGATACCGCTGTCTTACAATTTAAGTAAGGCATATTTGAGTTGCCATTCCAAAAAGGAGCACCATCCCATATTGGAGTAAAAATACCTCCGGAAAAACCTAATGCTGTAGCTTTTCTAGCTCTAATTGAATTTGTAGCCCCATACATTCTAAAAACTTTATAAATAGCTTCATGGATTATTAGGGCAGCTTTATTAGTATTATCTAATCTTCTCCAAATCTCTCCATTTATTAAAACCTGGTTTTGACTAGTGAAGTTAGCCAATTGTTCTACTCTGCAATTTTTTGGCACAACGACATGATATGAGTCATCTACTGGCAGTAACTCCGTACCATCTGGCAAAATGACTTTTTCCTGCATGATATAGCTAACAGTACTCATTAAAGTGTTCTTTAGTGCTTCACCTCTTCCTTTACTTAGCATCATGACGACCTTGCCAGTTTGCTCTTCGACTACATCTTCGCTTACTATTGGCTGAAGACCATACTGAACTCTTCCCTCATATAAATCTAAAACCTCAGCAGAGGTAATTTTTCCATCTGCATCTCTGCAAACCACACTCTTACCTCCGCCCCCGTCAACTCCACCAGAGTGGGCGTAACTTGATAGAGCTAAAGTTACTAATCCAAAAAATAACATTTTCTTTTTCATAATATATGCCTTTCGTTGTTTGTTCATCCGTGAACAAATACAAGTATCTCTGATCTTAAAACAAGACTCTACATCTATTAATTTATTTGTTATCTTTAAAAATAACAAATATGCTAACTTTTATCACTCCCACTTAAGGAGCTTTATGACCATTTTTGACTTCAACGACTATAAATTATACGTCAATGAATGGATACTTTCCCA
>CAYMKD010000124.1:0-7366 GCA_964390435.1 uncultured Pseudobdellovibrionaceae bacterium
ACTGCGCTTGGATAATAAGTATTTTTTCCATTTTAAGTTATTTAAACACTAGTTGGGCCGGGCCCCTTATTGTTGGACAAGGTGCTGGTCAGTCAGAATACTCCGTTGTGTTCACTCAAGCTCATCTGGGCGAGTTCTTAGCAGATTGTCAAATTTTTGCCTGTGATCTGACATCCAAAGAAAAGCAGCTTGCCGTGGTCTTACAAGAAAAGACTAAAAACATTCCTTCTGCTGTCTTTAAAAACTCCGCAGATATGCAAGGTGATCTTTACTTAATCCATTCAAGTAAAAATACTGTTTGGTTTAATAAAGACCTTTTATGGCTTGATGAAAATCAAAATATTCCCTATGACCTTGCCGCCGCTGCCAATTTGTGGCTAGAAATCTTAGCCTCTGATGAGGTGGACACAAGATCTGATCTAAAAACTCTGCAAGATAAACTTGCTGCTTATTTAAAACAGAAAACTTTACGTGTTGCCGCCGAATACTCTACTGGCTCCTCTTTTGAAATATTGCTTTGGAAAAAATCTACAAACTTTTCCGATCAATTATTTCTGCGCGACTCTAGTCTTACAAACATAGATGTCTCTGTTTTAGTTTTAGAAAAATTGCCCTGCAAGCAACAGCCAAAAACTGTAAAAATGTTTTCTCCATCATGGGCCTCGGCTGCAGCTCTTGAAAATGGTGCGCAGGTTTTATTTTTGATAAATCTGGGGCTTAAATGGAGCTGCGACAATGAATCTCATAGTCAGTCTACCTTCATTAGCATTCGTGCACAAAAAAAAGAGGAACTTTATTTACTAGTACCAGAGTCTCTTAGTGTACACATTGAGAGTGCATATTAATTTATGAAATTAATTTTTAGTCTTTTAATATTATTCTTTTTTTCTTTAAATAGTTTTTCAGAAACACGCGAGTTAATGGTTGGCACAACACAAACTGAGCGTGAATTACGCTGGACGTGGAAATATTTAAAAGAGTTCACTCTCTCGTGCTCTGTCTCTGAAGAGTGTCAAGACCCTGAGGTTTTAAAGGTTATTACTGAACTTAACCTTTATTTGCCATTTTTTAATGAAGATCCAAATTCACGCTGGTCTAGTTTATTAAAGTTTGTGTCAGAAAAAGAAAACCCCGATCTATTCAACACTAATAATGGTGAGAGCCACAGACTTGCGGTTACAGAAACGAATAAGTTTTCTCCTGTTTATATCAACACGGATAGAATGCATCTACCCCTCGAACAATTAGTCGGCATTATTACTCATGAAGTGATACATCATTTAGGGTATTTAGATAATTCAGCTCGATTACCTGACCGTGTCGGTGCTGCTGTTGCTGCTCATTTCCAAAAAAGAATCCTTATTTCTAATTTTGAACAGTACAACTTGCCCTGGACTCGAAGCCTTATTTTTAATTCAAGGTCTGAAAGACTCAGCATCGGCTTTTGGTCCATAGCTGAGGATACTTATGATATTGAGTGGGGGGACACCCTTGTTGTTCGCCTTTGTAGTTCCAACGAAATTGCTTCTCGACAATATGTTAGTAATCCTAGTTGGAAGCCCAATCGCTTTCGAGCTACTTCTGGGATAGTCACTCTCCGTGGCGGTGGCTTTGTAAGCTTAATGTGTAAAAACCTAACCACAGGTCTTGAACGTAGAACTCAACTTTTTATTGGAGCTGAAATTGATTTACAATACCCTGCTCCACTTGATTTAAAAAATTGGACTGAACAAACCCCCACGCTTTTACCTGAAAATGCCCGATTGGGCACCACCGACTTTTTAGGCGATGGTCTTTGGGGACCAAATCAAAGTTTTATCATCCTATCAACTCAACACGAAAAATTGACTTTTGTGGCAGGAGAAACCTGGCGAAGTCGCATCCTCGTACAATCTCTTGATGGGTTTAAACCAAAATCCTGCGAAGTTTACTTTACTGGTCTTAATTGGTCCTTTTGGAAGCACACTGGTTTGCCAGCTCCAGATATGTTTAATTTTTGCAATCTTACAGAGCTTAGCAATAACCAGTGGCAACTTGATGTAGAATACAAGTTGCCACCCAATATGCAGCCTGATCAGCTTTATATGTTTTTAGTTCGTTTTCCTGATCGCGCTGGAGATCGTTATGCAATTCCATCTGCTCCTGTTTTTGTAAAAGTTGAAAGTCCACAGGCTCTGCCGGCTGCAACTTTTGATTCTTTGGATATACTTGGCCTAACACCCATTGATAGCTACAATGGTTCCATACTTAAATCTTCTTATAAAGCCAAAAACAATCAGACTTTTCAAGTTCAGGTTTTTGTAAAAGGTGAACAGGAATTACGAGACTCTCTATGGAGCCCCGTAATAGGAAGCTCTTTAGTCGGCGTTACTGTTTTCGTTCATCATTCGAATGGTCTTGCAAACATTATTTGGAATGGCCCCCCTGAGCAGCTTTCACAAATTTTTACTGGCATTGACTTTACAAAAACTTCTACGGGAACTCGTGTCACCTTTAATGTGCGAATGCCTGAAAACTTTATGGGTCATTCTGTAGCTACGATTAAATTAGATTACGTGGCTTTTCCAACAGCAGATCATGCCTGGGTTGAAAAAGAGAGCCTAGACATTAATGAGTTTGTCATTGTGAACGAAAACTCTCTCGGTCATTAAAAATAAGTTGTTTTTTTGCTATTGGCACCTTGCATTTGCATTTGTTTTAAAGCTTAGTTCCACGATATCTTTTCAATCCTATGCAAACACTTATATTTCTTACAGATATTGTTGAAAAGCTTATTTTACTTTTACTCTTAGGACTTTCTATTTGGTCCATCGCCATAATGATTGATAGAAGGAGGGCCTTTAAAGATCAAACACAAAAAGACTTTAAAAGTCTACAAGGCGCCTTAGAGAAAAACGACATGTCTCAAGCTAAAAAATGGTGTGAACAAAACCCCGGGGTTGTTGCCGAATCTTTGCTTGCCGCCATAAATGCAGAAAAAAATACCGAAAAAATTGATCGTTCTGTAGCAAGCCTTTGGAAAAGAAAAAAACAAGAGCTCGAAAAAGGATTTGCTGTTCTTGGAACTTTAGGTGCTAACGCTCCATTTATTGGTTTATTTGGAACTGTGCTTGGGATAATTCGAGCTTTCGCTTATCTTGGCTCACAAAGTGGCTCAGCCTCGGTCATGAGCGGCGTTTCACAAGCTCTTTATGCAACAGCCGCCGGGCTCTTTGTTGCAATTCCAGCTGTCATTGCCTTTAATTTTTTTTCAAAGTGTTTACGCGATTTGCAAAGCCAAGTAGAAGCTCTTAGAGATCTTTATGTTTCTATTTCTATCAGTGGAAAAGACTAAGACCTGTGGCTGGCCTTGATCCCTCTTTAGATGATAGCAGCTCTTCTAGTGGACTAATGAGTTCAATAAACATCACTCCTTTTGTGGATGTTGTTTTGGTTTTATTAATCATTTTTATGATCACAGCTCCTATGCTTGTAAAAGATATTATTGATCTTAGACTTCCTAAAACCGTCACAAGCGATGGGCAAACAACTCAAACTTTAGGTATTGCTGTAAATCGAGATGGAAACTTTTTACTCAACGGACAGCTTACCGATGATGCTTCTCTTACAGAGGCCGTTAAAATCGCCTTAACTCAAAGCCCTGATGTGCAAGCCATCATTGCAGCAGATACTGAAGTAGCTTATGGCCGAGTTGTTAAGGTTATTGATCTTTTAAAATCAGCAGGACTCAATCGGTTTGCTGTGCAAATCGAAAAAGAATCAAAATGATCAATAAAAACCCCTTGGTTTTATCCGCAACATTTCATTTGTTGCTTGTACTTACCGGCTTGGGTTTATATTGGGCTTCGCACTTAAAATTACCAGCAAGAAAGGTTGAGATTGAAGTCCTCGAATTTCCTAAAGCTGCATCGACTCAACTACAACTTCAACCAAAAGCTATTCCCAAATCCCCTCCACCAATTGAAAAACCTCGCTCTGTATTTGGAGCTTCTAGAAAAAGTATTGAAGCCGTAGAGAGCAACAACAACACGGCACAGATAAAAAAAGGCAACACCATTGCAAAAGAGCAGGATAATTTAACTTTAAATAAAGAGGATGCTGACTCTTTGCCCATACCCGCAGATGACTTTTTGCTTACACAAATGCCTAAAATTAAATCAGAATTTCGAATCGACTACCCTGAGGCCGCAAAAAAAGCAGGCATTGAAGGACCAGTAGTCATGGATTTACTTATCGACACAAATGGCAAAGTTAGAAAAGTTGATTTAATTGAAGGGCCAGGCTATGGCCTCAATGAAGCAGCCGCAGAAGCTTTGATGAAATTTGAGTTTTCACCTGGGCAAATTCAAGGTCAAGCCGTGGCGGTTAAAATTAGGTACATATATCGTTTTGTTCTTGAGGGAGGCAGATAATGTTTAAATATATTTTTGCTTTTCTTATTTTTAGCCCCTTGGCCATCGCGCAAAATTTAGTTCAAGGTGTTTTGCTTGAACGAGGCACTAAAATTCCACTTAAAGAAGTTTCAATTTATATTCTGCCTCATAAAATAAAAACACAAACAGACTTTAATGGTCATTTTGAATTTAAAGATATACCTGAAGGCGATTTTCAGATTGTGATCACTCAAACAGGTTATAAACGACTAGAAAAAGAGGACTCCACAGATAACACAAGGCCACGCAATCTTTATTTAGAAAAAGAAGACTACATTACATTTGAAACCACAATTGTTGGTCAAAAGCAAAAGCGTGATGCAACTAGAAAGTCTCTAAATCAAGAGGATTTTTTAAATATGCCGGGCGCTCAAGGTGACCCCGTAAAGGCTGTACAAAACTTACCCGGCGTAAACCGCGTGAGTGGCTTTTCCTCAAATATAGCTATTCAAGGCTCAGCCCCTGAAGACACTCAATATGATATTGATGGTCACAGCATTCCTATTGTTTTTCACTTTGGTGGCTTAACTTCTGTCATAATGCCCGAAGCCGTTAATAGTGTAGATTATCTTTCTGCTGGATATGGACCTGAATACTCAAAAGCTTTAGGCGGAATTATTTCTTTAAAAACCAGAGATCCCGAAACTAATGAACGCGAGAAAAAGGGATTCTTTTTTGCTGACAACTTAAAGCTCGGAGGACTTTTTGAAACAAAGATTGATGAGCAGCAAAGTCTTCTTGTAAGTGGCAGATACTCTTATGTTGGGCTTTTTTTACGAGCTGCACTTAAAGATAGTGATGCTTTTGATTTAACTGTTGCACCAGAATTTGCCGATTTTACTATAATATATAAAAATAAAATTTCTGATGTCGACGATTTTAAAACAACTTTTGTTGCCTCCAGAGATACACTTGAATTTTTATTAAAACAGCCCGTTAAACAAAACCCTTCCTTGCGCGGCACTTTCAAAAATGAAACTGCTTTTTACAGATTCATTCCTCAGTGGTCTCATAAAGTTGATAGTGATCGAAACTACAAACTCTCTCTAGGACTAGGACAAGATTTAGTTTCCTTTGATTTTGGTGATCAGTTTTTTAATTTACGTAGTAACTCCTTTAGCCTACGTGGTGAGTGGGAACAGGCTGTATCGCCCACATGGAAATATCAATTAGGCACAGATAATGTGTATGACCAATCAGACATTAAATTTAAACTTCCCTACTTCACAAGTTCCGGTGGAGTTAGCAATCCAGTCTCTTCTTCTACACAAAGAGAAGCCACTTTAGAGTCCAACAATTTAGATCTTGGAGTATATTGGCGCAATGAACTTAGCTATCTGCCGACAACTTGGATTCCATCAATACGAGTTGACCAGTTTGGCCGCAGTAATGAGTTTACTTTTTCTCCGAGACTAGCCGCTCGCTACCAATGGGATAGTTCTTTTTTGCTAAAAACTTCAACCGGTCTTTATTTTCAACCACCCACTGGTCAACAAGCATCAGAAGAGTATGGCAATCCAGATGTAAAAGCATCTCAGGCCATTCACTATATGTTAGGGTTTGAAAAGGATTTTAGAGAAGGACGGAGCGACGGCTATCAACTTAATATGAGCTACTTTTATCGTGACTTCGATAAGCTTGTCATTAGTAGTTCTGATTATGTTATTCGAAACGGAATTTCAACGCCGGAGGTCTACAACAATAGCGGCAAGGGCCTTGCTCAAGGCATAGAAACACAAATCAAATATCAAAGGACTCCTTGGAAGGGATTTGTTTCATATACTCTCTCGAAAAGCACTCGCTGGGATTCAAAAAATTCTGAATATCCTTTTCAATATGATCAAACTCATAACTTCAATTTTGTTGCTAGTTATGACTATAAAAACAACTGGCAGTTTTCTACTCGTTACAGATACGTAACTGGAAATCCAAATACTCCCATCGTCGGAGCTGTATTTGATTCTGATAACGATGTTTATGTTCCCATACGAGGATCTTTTTACTCAGAAAGAACAACAGCTTTTCAACAGTTAGATTTTCGTATTGATAAAAAATGGATTGCTGATACTGAAATTTGGTCACTTTATCTTGATATACAAAACTTACTTAATGCTAAAAACTCTGAAAGTGTTCGCTATTCTTATGATTATTCACAAAAAGAAGATATTAGTGGACTGCCTATCCTGCCCGCCATTGGCATAAAAGGAGAGTTCTAAATGAAAGTGCTTAATTTATTTTTGTTTTTTATTTTAACTTTTATTTTATCTTGTAGTGAGGATACTTTTCCAGAATATATTGCTCTTGGAGATTTGAGAGTTCTTGCACTTATTGTAGATAATGCCGGAAAGTCTGAAGTTAACCCTGGCGATACTGTTACAATAAAACCCTGGGTAAGTGACATAAATAATTCTGGCTCAATTATTACCAATGTTGAACATTGTGTAGACCCAGGTGTGGCCTACGGCGCAGAACCCACCTGTACTGGCAGCCTCACTCAAGTCATTGAAGCTCAAGGCACAATTACAACTCTAAATTCCTCCAATACCTTTACCGCAGAAGCTGATAATTTTACTGTCACAGTGCCTGCAACTATTCTTTCTGCTCGCTCTGCAAAAGACCAATACAATGGCGTTAATTATCTAATTATTTATAAAATTACGAACCCTTCTGGAAAAAGCGTCACTGCTTTTAAAAGGGTTGTTGTTTCAGCAAGTTCAAAAACATCTAAAAATTCAAACCCTACAATTACATCCATTTTATCCAATGGCACCTCTTTTACTACGCTTGCTGCCGGAGGTGAGTTTTCACTCAGTCTTACCTTTAGCTCTGGAAGTAACGAGTCTTATGATTATCAAAAAGATGACGGTAGCCTTGGCGCTGTAAGCGAAACTTTACAAACAACGTGGTTTTACTCTGATGGTAGCATGAAATAT
>CAYMKD010000125.1:0-7258 GCA_964390435.1 uncultured Pseudobdellovibrionaceae bacterium
GGAGGAATCGTTACTTTTAAACGACGATGATTTGCCGTTCGTCCTTGGCCCTTACAAGATTTACAAGGCTTTGCAATGGTACTTCCTTGCCCCCGACAGGTTGGACAAGTTGTTGCCATAGAGAAAAACCCCTGTTGGCGCACCACTTGTCCCGAGCCTCCGCAGGTTTTACAAACCTCAGGTTTTGAGCCTTTCTCTGCTCCTGAGCCATTACATGTTTCACAATTGTCTTCACAATCAAATTCAAGCTCTTTATCAACACCCTCAATAACTTCGCGCAAACTCACTTCTGTAAGATATCTTAAATCAGAACCTCTGCGCGGCTGATTTGGATCACGCCTTCCTGAAGGACGTCCAAAGAAATCACCAAAAATGTCACTAAAACTAGAAAAAATATCATCGACATTTTGAAAGCCAGCTCCACCACCGCCACCACCACTAAAGGCAGCGTGACCAAAACGATCATAACGAGCCCGCTTCTGAGGATCGCTGAGAACTTCGTAAGCACTGGCAGCTTCTTTAAATTTCTCTTCCGCCTCTGGGTTGCCGGGATTTTTATCTGGATGATATTGCATGGCCAGACGACGATAAGCTTTTTTTATGGTTTCACCGTCGGAGGTGCGTTCAATTTGCAAAATTTCGTAGTAATCCCGTTGGGTCATATCTTCCGAATATGGAGTCCGACTTGGCTGATGTCAATCAGTGCTGGTTTGTTTTTTTGCTTCATTAATTCGAGTGCGCATTTTTTCTATGACTGCAGGATCTACCGATTGAGACTCCAGATCTTTTAATAAAGTTTCGCCAAGTTGAATTTTACCCTCTTCAGTATAAAGTTTTGCAGCTAACGAGAAGACCCATGGTGGAGCCCCAGCCTTTCCCGCTTGCACTAGAAATTCAGCAGCCCGATCTTTATTTTTTACCTCGTAAAGATTGTGATACGCCGCGCGATATAAAATAGGCCAATCATAAGGAAAAGCCTTAGCTGCTTTTTCGTAAAATAGCCTTGCTCCTTCAACATCACTGATTAACACACTTAAAGCTAAGCCACCGGTAGCATAAACTATGCGATATTTAGGAGCTAGATCAGTGATAAGGTTTAACATTTGCGAAAGCCAACCTTGCTCCTTGCAATGCAAAGTGACTGTTCTTTCCTCACAATAGTCAAAATCTTGAATGGTTCTGAGCCAAAAAATATCGGCTAAAAGATCTTTATAACCAAAGCTAAACTTTTCTATAATTAATGGCGGCACCCAAAGAATCTTAGGCGCCATGTTTGAATTAAAACTTTGAAATTTATATACGGTAGAGAAAATAGCAACTATACAAACAGAAACTAAAATGACTTTAAAGCCCTGCTTAATCAATACCGTTGCTTGTCCATACAAGTGTTCGGTTGTTATCCAAAGTCCATCTATCTACGTTAGCACCACCGCTGATAATCTGCCCTGCAGCAGCGGCAGTAAAAGCTGTAGCACTACATGAAGTTCCAACAACTGCAACTGCCTCTGCGAGAGTTGTACATGCAGTAGATGCAGCACAATAACCAAGAGAATCAAATTCTGTCGCTGTACCAATTGCTGTATGATTGTACGCTGGGGCTGTAGTTATTGGAGCTGCATCTGCCGCAAATCCCACATTATAACGAAGGCGTCCTTCTGGAGCATAACCCATTACTGTAAAGCGCACTGTATAACCATTGTATTCTCCAAAGAATGCTTTATTAGCCGTATACAAGGCACTTAGATTAGACTTAGCCTCTGATTGTTTAGATTTTGCGATAAATTTATTCACTTGTGGAACTGCGATAGTAGCTAATATACCAATAATTGCCACAACCACCATAAGCTCAATAAGCGAAAACCCTTTTTGATCTTTTGAAAAATTCATATGAATCTCCTTAAAATAAAACTCTTTAAAACATATCCATTCTCACAAAATTAATTATAAAACACAATAGCCCTAGACATATAATTCAAACCGACGTCTTAGTATGAGATCTGACTAACCGCAGCCACGACCTAAGTCACAATATTCTTATATATGTAAGCTTGCATGAGCGCCCATCTAACCCCATATTTAACTTATGATTTACTTACAAAATCAAAACCATAAAAGTTCTAGACCCCAAGATGAGGCTGAAGGGTCTATTGATTTACTTGATAAAGTAGAAGAACCCAAAATGTTTAAAGTCTTATTGCTTAATGATGATTTCACGCCCATGGATTTTGTTGTTATGGTTTTACAAAGATTTTTTAACAAGACAGAAGAGCAAGCAACGCAGATTATGCTAGACGTACATAAAAAGGGCTTTGGAGTTGCCGGTGTTTTTTCTTCAGAAATTGCTGAAATGAAATCGCTCCAAGTAAATAAATTTTCACGAACGCACCGGCATCCCTTAAAATCCACAGTGGAGGAGGCTTAATTACTATGCTGAGCCGAGAATTAGAAAGAAATTTAGGACATGCTGCCGAGTATGCAAAACAAAAACGTCATGAATTTGTGAGTCTAGAGCATGTTTTGCTCTCACTTACAGACTCAGCCCCCACTGTCGAAATCCTTCAGGCCTGCGGTGGCGACATCCCTGCACTTAAAAAAAAATTGACTCACTATATTCAAAAAAACTGCCCACAAATTACTAAGGAGCAAATCAGTAGTTTTGGTGGTTTTGATAGTTGGATGCCAGAGTTTACCTTGGCTTGCCACCGTGTTTTACAGCGTGCCGCTATGCAGGTTCAAAGTGCCGGCAGAAGTGAGGTTAATGAAAGCCATATTCTTGTATCTTTATTTACTGAGCAAAACTCATTTGCAGCATTTACTCTTGCTGAACAAGGTATTAGCCAATTTGATATTATCAATCAAATTTCTCATTCTGATGATGGTGAGCGAGCCAGCACTGTTGCTGATCCTGCTGTTACTGAAAGTGATAAAAATAAAAGTGCTCTTGAAAGCTACTGTACAAATTTAAATGAAAAGGCAAGCCGAGGCCTTTTTACTCCTCTTATTGGCCGCGATGACTCTTTAGAGAGAGTCATTCAAATCTTAGCAAGACGCCAAAAAAACAATCCTCTTCTCATTGGAGAGCCAGGGGTTGGCAAAACAGCCATTGCCGAGGGACTTGCGCAAAAAATTAATAACAAAGAAGTTCCCGAGTCTCTTTACGACCATACAATTTACTCTCTTGATATTGGCGCTTTATTGGCTGGCACAAAGTTTCGTGGCGACTTTGAAGGAAGATTAAAAAATATTATTAAAGAACTTAAGGCAAAGCCAAAATCCATCTTATTTATAGATGAAATTCACACCATTGTGGGCGCAGGCTCCACTCAGGGTGGATCTATGGATGCTTCTAATTTACTTAAACCCGCACTTGCTGATGGCAGTATTAGTTGCATTGGCTCAACCACCCACAATGAATATCGCCAGCATTTTGAAAAAGACCGAGCCCTCAGCCGTCGTTTTCAAAAAGTAGATTTGCGCGAACCTACAATTGAAGAAACTATTGCCATATTGCAGGGGCTTAAAAAGCATTTTGAAAAACACCATAATGTACAATATAGCGACAAAGCCTTAAGAGCTGCTGCTGAATTATCAGCCAAACATCTCACTGGCAGACAGTTACCTGATAAAGCTATCGATGTTATAGATGAAGCCGGGGCCTACTCACGTGTTTTTGGCAAGCAAGAAAAAGACAAACCTAAAAATATTCGCGCTCAAGATATTGAGCTCATCGTTGCTAAGATGGCTCAAGTTCCTGCACAAAACGTTTCAGCAAGTGATAAAGAGCAGATTCGTGATTTAGATAAAAAATTAAAAAATCTCATCTTTGGCCAAGACGAAGCTATCGAGAAACTTGTTTCGAGCATTAAACTTTCGCGCTCCGGCTTAGCTCGTGAAGATAAGCCTATTGGCAGCTACCTCTTTGCTGGTCCAACAGGTGTGGGCAAAACTGAAGTTTGCAAACAACTCGCTCATATCTTAGGAGTTCCATTTGCACGTTTTGATATGAGTGAATATATGGAAAAGCACTCTGTAGCAAGACTTGTGGGCGCACCTCCCGGCTATGTTGGCTACGAAGAAGGCGGGCTTTTAACAGAGCAAATCACTAAAACACCTTACTGTGTTCTGCTTCTCGATGAAATCGAAAAAGCTCATCCTGATTTAATGAATATTCTATTACAAGTTATGGACGCCGGAAGACTCACGGATGCCAATGGTCGACAAGCTGATTTTCGCAATGTTATTTTAATTATGACAACCAATGCAGGTGCTATGGATGTTGCTAAAGGAGCTATTGGCATCACTGAAAGCTCCACTCAAGTTAATGCATCTGAATCTATTAAAAAAGCTTTTGCACCTGAATTTATCAATCGCCTTGATGCCACAGTTCACTTTAAAAACTTAGATGCAAAAATCATAAATCAAGTTGCTGGAAAATTGATCTCCGAGCTTTCTGCACAACTGAAGAAAAAGAAAATTCAAATTCAAGTTTCTGAAGAGTCACAAAAGTGGTTGGCAGAAAAAGGTTATGATAAAGTTTATGGAGCCCGCCCCATGGCAAGAGTTATTGATGAGCATTTAAAGAAACCTCTTGTAGATGAAATTCTTTTTGGCAAGTTACAAAAGGGTGGACGAGTTTCCGTAGAACTCGAAGATCAACAACTAAAATTTACTTTCAACTAAACTTACATAGTCTAGCTCCAAATTGGCACCAGATATTTGTCCTACAAGCTGTGACCGGTTGAATATTATTTATCTAGCTGCATTCTTAAAATGCGAGTTCGGCTTGGCAATTAGCTTGCTTTGAACAAGCTACCACCGGAACTTATGGTTATCTTCTTATTATAAGCCCGCCCTCCTGGCTACTGCTCCCCCTGCGGCGGGGCCATCCTGGCCCGCAGAGCTTATAATAAGAAGATAACCATAAGTCCCTGCGGCAGCCTGCACAATTGCAAGCAAGTGACAAACGTATGTCTGAGCAATTTTAAGAATGCAGCTAGATAAATAATATTCAACCGGTCGCAGCTTCAAATATATTCAAATTTTCCGGTTTTTATCGACATTGACAATAAAAACGTAGTACACATTATTGTAGATGAAAATTAAATTGATTCACCGTTTTTTTAAATGGTGATTTTGTTTGGTTTTTATCAACAAGGAGATAATAAATGCAGATCGCAAAGCGAGTCGCTCTTTTTCTAGTAACAAATATTTTAGTTCTAGTTACTGTGAGTATTGCCTTCACTCTAATAAGTCATTTTACCGGGCTTGATGCCTCGAGCGGATACCTTCAGTACATGTTGGTTTTTTGTGCTGTATGGGGAATGGGCGGAGCCTTTATTTCGCTTCTTCTATCTAAAGTAATGGCGAAATGGATGATGAGAGTTAAAATCATTGATCCAAATACTCGCGACCCTGAACTTAAACAACTAATAGAAATGGTTCATAATTTAGCTCGTAAAGCTCAGCTACCCAAAATGCCTGAGGTAGGAATGTACGACAGCCCCGAGGTCAATGCTTTTGCCACTGGACCTAGTAAACGCAATTCTCTTGTTGCAGTTTCATCAGGCTTATTGCAGAGAATGAATCGCGATGAAGTTGAGGGCGTGTTAGCTCACGAGGTCTCTCATATATCTAATGGCGATATGGTCACAATGACTTTAATTCAAGGCGTTGTGAATGCTTTTGTTATGTTTTTCGCACGCATTATTGCAGGTCTTATCTCTCAACAGCTTGATGAAAAAATTCGTGGCATCGCTCACATTGCTCTTATTATACTTTTTGACATAGCCTTTGCCGTTTTAGGCTCTGTTGTTGTTGCTTATTTCTCTCGAGCAAGAGAATTTAGAGCAGACTACGGTGGTGCTAAGTATGCTGGACGTGAAAAAATGATTGCGGCCTTGAGAAGATTACAAGGAAGCACTCAACTTATTGAGACAGAACATAAAGCACTCTCAACTTTAAAAATTTCTAGCAAACCATCAGGTTTTGTTGCACTTTTCAGCACTCACCCTCCTCTTGAGGAGCGAATCCGTACACTCGAGCGCGCCTCAATTTCGTAACCCCTGTGGATGAAAATTCAAAAGATTATTTTATAGGTATCAGTCTTGCTGTTTTAGCAGGACTGATCTGGTCAGTCTTAGCCATTGCCTTAAAGCTTGCACTTAATTTCGCACCCAGCGCTACAATTGTTTGGTTTCGCTTTTGTGTGGCAGCTTTATTATTATTTATTATTCTGCTCCTCTTCCGCCCTAAAGAACTCAGCTTGCATAAGTTACCTAAAATTACATGGATTGCTGGCCTTGCTTTGGGAGTTAATTACTTTGGATATATGAAAGGAGTGGAGCTTACCTCCCCTAGTTTTACACAAATCTTTATACAACTAGGACCTCTTCTTTTGGCACTTACCGGAGTTTTTTACTTTCGAGAAAGCTTAAGTCGCAGACAACTATTAGGTTTTGCATTTGCCCTAGTCGGTTACTTTGTTTTTTATCGTGATCAAATTTCTCATGAGCTATTAATTGGCCAGGATTTTAATGGTGGATTCTGGTGGCTTATTATAGCCTCTGTAACCTGGGCTGTATTTGCAGTCATTCAAAAGGTTATTGTTCGCCAGCACTCAACAGAAAAAATTAACCTATTTATTTTTCTTCTCTGCGGTTTATTAATGTTACCCTATGCCAACATAAATGATTTAAAAATGTTAAGTTTTAATAACTGGCTTTTAATGTTTTTTTTGGCTCTAAATACATTAATCTCTTATGGAGCTATTGGCCTTGCGCTAAAAAAAATTCCAGCGTCTTTAGTAAGTCTTATCATTACCTGTAACCCCCTTATAACACTGCTCATTATGTCTATACTTGAGAAAATGAAAGTTAGTTGGATTTCGCCAGATATTATTGGCGCAGAAGGCTATTGGGGAGCAGGCTTTGTTGTGATGGGTGTAGGCCTTGCTGTGTGGAAAAAATAAACTTCAAGTCTTGTGTTAACTCACTTTGATATGCCAGAATTATAATATGGTGTTTAGATCACGAATACATATTTTGATTTGCACTGGTTTTTTAGCTGGCACTTTATCTTGCAGCAAACTCGCTGTGAAATCAGAGTCTGAGATTGCTCAAAACCAACTCTGGGAGCAAGCCTACCAGCAGGCACAAAATTCAAATAATGAAAAAGCTTGTGTGATCTATAAAAATCTAAGCGACGAGAAACACTTTGCCCTACGTGATTTAAGTTTGTTAAGAGCTCAACAGACCTGCAC
>CAYMKD010000126.1:0-7172 GCA_964390435.1 uncultured Pseudobdellovibrionaceae bacterium
TTGAATACGACCTTGAGCTTCTTCAAAAACTTCTCGTTTTTCTCTGAGCTCTGTGCTGAGAGATTGAAATTCGTTTTCTAAAAAGTTTTGCTTTTCTTGAGCAGCATTTAAATCTCGTTTTAAAAGATCATGGCGAGCTTTTTGCTCTTGCAGAAGATTACCAGTCATTTGTTCACTTCTACGAACCTGCTCGATTTCAAAACGCAATTCTTGAGTTTCACGCTCTTTAACAGAGACTTGAGTTTGACGGTCATAGAAATTTTGTTGAATTTCGTCTAAAGACTTTTCTTTGCTAAGCAAATCTGCTTTTAAGTGCTCAAGATTGGCTTCAAGAGTTTTTAAACCAGCTTCTCCTTGAACGCTTAAATCCTGAGCTTGGTTAAAAATATTTTGTGCTTCATCTGCTGCTTGCTTTAAATCTACGTACTGCTTTGAGCACAACCATAAATCTAACTCTTCAACTTGCTGTTTAAGTCCACGATAGCGCTCAGCCCTTTGCGCTTGTCTTTGCAAAGAGTCTATTTGGCGTTTCAATTCCCCGATAATATCTTGCAAACGAACTAAATTTTGATCTGTTGCTAAGAGCTTTCGCTGGGATTCTTTTTTACGAGCTTTAAATTTTGTGATTCCAGCAGCCTCTTCAATAAGAGTTCTACGATCTTCAGGCTTCGCTGTAATAATTTTACCAATGGCCCCTTGCTCAATAATACTAAAACCTTTAGAGCCAGCTCCCGTATCCATAAAAATTTCTTGAATGTCTTTTAATCTAGCTGGTTCTTTATTAATTAAATACTCAGACTCACCATTTCGGTGCAGCCTACGTGTGATCATAATTTCTGAGTGTTTTAAATATTGCGCAGGAAAAGGGCCCCCATCGTTTTCAAGAGTGAGTGAAACCTCGGCCATTCCGACGGGCGCATAACCTTCGCTACCTGCAAAAATAACATCTTCCATTGATGAGCCACGCAAATGTTTTGCCGACATCTCACCCATAACCCAAACAAGGGCATCTACGATATTTGATTTACCACAACCGTTCGGACCAACAATTCCGGTAATACCGGCATCAAATTGAATGACCGTGCGATCTTTAAATGACTTAAAACCAACGAGTTCTAATTTTTTTATTCTCAAAGTAGCACCCTATATCTGTGAGCTCTTTTTTGCTTAAAGAGCTTTTTCGTTTTGTCGAGATTTGAGCACTGCTTGAGCAGCCGCAAGCCTCGCAATAGGCACACGAAATGGTGAGCAGCTAACATAATCAAGTCCTATCTTATGAAAGAACCCGATACTGTCAGGATCCCCCCCATGTTCTCCACAAATGCCAGTTTTTAAATCTGGCTTGTGACGACGTCCTAAGTCAACACCGGTTTTTACCAAAATGCCAACCCCCCCCTGATCAAGGCTCACAAAAGGGTCCTTCGCTAATAGCCCCGAGGTCACGTAAGTACCCAGAAATTTTCCGGAATCGTCGCGAGAAAGGCCTAAGGTGGTTTGCGTTAAATCATTGGTTCCAAAGCTAAAAAAATCAGCATATTGAGCAATAGCATCGGCAGTCACCGCAGCTCTTGGCAACTCAATCATTGTGCCCACTAAATAGGCAAATTTAACATCATTTTCTCTTTGCACAGATTCTACCGTTTGAATCGTAAGACGTCTTAAAATTTCAAGTTCTTTATCAATCCCCACTAGAGGGATCATAATTTCTGGAGTGAGTACGTCCCCTCCCTTAATAATCTCTGCCGCAGCTTCTGCAATAGCTCTGACTTGCATTTGATAAATCTCTGGATAAGTAATCGCTAAGCGGCATCCTCTATGTCCAAGCATAGGATTAAACTCGTGAAGAGAGCGCACTTTAGAGCGTAGACGATTCACATCATATTTTATACGTACAGCAAGATCTGCAATCTCCTCTTCAGTTTGAGGCAAAAACTCATGCAATGGCGGATCTAACAATCTAATAGTAACAGGATAACCCTTCATAACTTTAAATAGACCGATAAAGTCTTCGCGTTGCATTGGTAAGAGCTTTGAGAGAGCTTTTTCGCGCTCATCTTTGCTCTCAGCTAAAATCATTTCTCTAACAGCATCAATACGATCAGCACCAAAAAACATATGCTCTGTTCGACAAAGCCCAATTCCCTCAGCACCAAAACGACGAGCCGTTTGAGCATCATTCACTGTATCAGCATTGGTGCGAACTTTAAGTCTTCGTACGCGGTCAGCAGCTTTCATGATTAATTCAAAATGTTCATCAAGTTGAGGTTCGATTGTTTTCACTTCACCTAAAAAGACTTCGCCAGTGCTGCCATCTAAAGTAATAATATCGCCTTTTTTTAGAACATAGCCCTTAGCTCTGAGAGTCTGAGTTTGATAATCTACATCCACTTCTCCACAGCCAGCCACGCAACACTTACCCATTCCTCTGGCGACAACAGCAGCGTGAGAGGTCATCCCGCCACGAGTGGTGAGAATACCTTGCGAAGCAACCATTCCAGCAATGTCCTCAGGTGAAGTCTCAATACGCACAAGAATTGTTTTTAGGCCTTTTTCTTTCCACTCAACAGCTTCTTCACTGCTAAATACGATCTGCCCACTCACCCCACCAGGACTGGCGGGAAGACCTTTAGCTAAAACTGTTTTTTCAGAATTTGGATCTAATGTCGGATGAAGAAGTTGATCTAAGCTTTGCGGTTCTATACGCAGCAGAGCTTCGTCTTCGGTAATTAGTTTTTCCTGAACCATATCACAGGCAATTTTAAGTGATGCTCTAGCGGCGCGCTTTCCAGTGCGAGTTTGTAGCATCCATAACTTGCCACGCTCAATTGTGAACTCAATATCTTGCATATCACGATAGTGCTTTTCTAACTTTTGATAGATAGCAACCAACTCTGCATAAGCTTTTGGCATTAACTCTTCAAGGGATTTTGTTCCGGCTTTTAGAGCAGCTTCTTTGGTAATTGTTTGCGGAGTGCGAATCCCGGCCACAACATCCTCACCTTGAGCATTAATCAAGAATTCGCCAAAAAATACTTTCTCTCCAGTTGAAGGATCCCGCGTAAAAGCCACACCTGTTGCTGAGTCCTCGCCCATGTTTCCAAAAACCATGGACTGAATATTTACTGCCGTACCCCACTCAGATGGAATGCTATGAAGCTCTCGGTAAGTGAGTGCTCTTGGGGTATTCCAACTTCTAAAAACTGCGGAAACAGCTCCCCAAAGTTGCTCGATAGGATCATTTGGAAAGGTTTTACCTGTATGACTACGAACTTGCTCTTTAAATTTTTTAACTAAGTGTTTTAGGTCCTCGACAGTGAGTTCAGTGTCGAGTTTATATTTTTTTTCATCTTTAAGATCTTCTAATGTGACCTCTAAAAGAGAACCATTCATGCCCATAACAACATCGGAGTACATTTGAATAAAACGGCGATAAGAATCCCAGGCAAATCTTGGATTTTGGGAGCTCTCGCTGAGACCTTCAACAGTCTGATCATTAAGTCCTAGATTTAAAATTGTATCCATCATACCTGGCATGGAGGCCCTTGCCCCTGAGCGCACACTGACAAGAAGTGGGTTTTTCTCATCACCAAATTTTTTACCTATAGCCTTTTCAACTCTTTTAAGAGCTTCTTCGGCAGCCGGGTAAACCCAGTCTGGTAAGGCTCCGCCATTGGCATAAAAGTGAGTGCAAATCTCAGTTGAAATTGTAAATCCCGGTGGGACGGGCACACCAAGAGCTGTCATCTCAGCTAGGTTGGCTCCTTTGCCACCCAGAATACTTTTCATTTTAGCGCTGCCCTCGGCTTCGCCGGCAGCAAAATAGTATACAAATTTTTCTGGTTTTTTTGTTGTGCTCACTGGGGACACCATTGTTTCCGTTGAATTCATTATAAACCTCAAAAGTTCGTAAGTTTATCTGCAATATAATTTTCAATTTGTTCTAAAGCGATCCGGTCTTGAGTCATTTTATCGCGGTGACGAACCGTAACCGCTTGATCATTGATCGTGTCAAAATCTACAGTCACACAAAGCGGTGTTCCTACTTCATCTTGACGGCGATAGCGCTTACCAATAGAGCCACTCTCGTCATAATTCACATCCCAACGACGACTCAACTGCTCACGCAATTTATCTGCTGTTGGCGTCAACTCTGCTTTTTTAGACAAAGGTAAAATAGCTACTTTAATTGGAGCAATCTCTGGATGAAGTCCTAACACCACTCGCACGTCCTCGCTGCCATTTTCGCTCTTTAAAACTTCCTCTCGGTAAGCATCACATAAAAGTGTCAAAAGCATTCGGTCACAGCCAACTGCTGTTTCAATAACATACGGCACGAACTTCTCTTTGCTCGCCTCATCAAAGTACTCTAAGCTTTTACCGCTAAATTTTTGGTGCTGAGTAAGATCAAAATCACTGCGATTGTGAACCCCTTCTAACTCTTGCCAACCAATAGGAAATTGATACTGAATATCACCCGCTGCTTTTGCATAGTGTGCAAGCTCTGAACCCACATGAGGATGAAAGCGCAAGTTTTCTTTACGAATACCGAGCTTTAAATAAAACTCAAAGCGAGTTTCTTTCCATTTCTCAAAAAAATCAGCATCTGTGCCAGGTTTTACAAAGTATTGCATCTCCATTTGCTCAAACTCACGAGTTCTAAAAATAAAATTACCTGGCGTGATCTCATTGCGAAAAGACTTACCAATTTGCGCAATTCCAAAGGGAACTTTTTTGCGCATCGAGGTTTGCACATTTAAGAAGTTCACAAAAATACCTTGGGCTGTCTCAGGACGCAAATACACAACAGAAGAGGCATCTTCTAAAGGACCCATAAAGGTTTTAAACATTAAATTAAAATTTCTAGGTTCAGTAAGATTTTTAGAGCCACAGTTCGGGCACTTTTTATCTTTCATGTAGGATTCTGTATTATCAGCACGAAAGCGAGTGCCACACTCCTTACAGTCAACTAAAGGGTCCGAAAAACCATCCACATGTCCTGAGGCCTTCCAAACTTGGGGAGCCATAAGAATTGCAGCATCGAGCCCCACCACATCAGATTTTCGGGTCATGGCATTCCACCAAGAGCGTTTGACGTTCATTTTCATTTGCGCGCCTAAAGGCCCATAATCCCAACAGGAATTTAAGCCCCCATAGATCTCACTGCTCTGAAATACAAAACCACGCCTTTTAGAAAGAGAAACTAAGGTTGCTAAATCCTTAAGACCACGCACGTCCATGCCAAACCGCCTTCGCCATTTGAATCAAAATACTCAAGTAAAAGTTGTAGAGCTGGCTTCACAGGGAGTCAAGAATAAGGAGGATTTTACAAGCCTCATCATGGCCTTGAATTCACAATATTTTCGGTTACTTACTCAGGCGCTGCATGGTCTTTTAAAATAGCCTCAAGGGCCGTACGTAGAAACTCATGACTTTCTTTTTGCGAGCTGGCGACGGATTTTTCAAAGCCAGATTTAACCATTTTAAGACTAGCTCCTGCCGGCAACCCCAGTACCTCATAAGCATCCCAAGTATGTCCATTATAATTAAAAAACACATTGAGGTTTTTGGCCTGGGGGGCCCCATCTTTTACTTGGCTTAAAAGTGAACCCACTTGATTTGAGCTGCTGTTTCGAAGTTTAAGTTTTGAAGGGGGAGTTAGCTTGCGACCATAGAAAAAGGAGAGTGCCACAATTAGTAGCAACACCGTCGCAACAATCACAATAACGTACAGGTCCATAGCTTGCGGGGACATCTATTCTATATTACACGATGAATCTTAATTGATTGCAAGGTGGTCTCTATGGCTCAGCCCCCAAATCCCTTTGAACAGCAAAAACCCATTCCCGGAGTGAGACACATTGTGGTTGTTAGCTCAGGAAAAGGCGGTGTTGGCAAAAGCACGGTCTCTACAAACTTGGCCTTGGCTCTGGCACAAAAGGCCAAAGTGGGACTTTTAGATGCTGATATTTACGGCCCTAGCTTGCCTCGAATGATGGGCGCTTTAAAACAAAAACCTGCCGTTTCCGCCGAGGGTCGAATTGAACCATTAGTCAGATATGGTCTTAAACTTATGAGTATTGGTTTTTTAGTTGAAGAGGCGGCCGCTATTGTTTGGCGAGGCCCGATGCTCTTTAAAGCGATGGATCAATTTCTACGTGATGTTGATTGGGGCGAACTTGATTACCTCGTGATTGATTTACCTCCAGGCACTGGCGATGTGCAACTCTCAGTGGCCCAAAAAGTTCCTGTCAGCGGTGCTATTGCTGTAACTACGCCACAAAATATTTCTCTAATTGATGTGAAGCGCGCTTTAGATATGTGGAACCGAGTCGGCGTTAAAGTTTTAGGAGCTGTCGAGAATATGGCTTACTTTAAACCAACGCCTGAGTCTGAGCCTATTCAGCTCTTTCCAAAAGGAGAGCTTGATAAGTATTTAAGTGAAAATAAAATTTCAAAACTTGGAGAAGTTCCATTTAATCCCTCAGTGGGACTTGCTAGCGAAGCTGGAATTCCAGTAGTTGAGAGCCATCCGCAGGGAGCGGAGGCTCAAGCTTTTTTAAGTATTGCTAATAAGATTCGCGAAATTTTGCCTTAAGCAATCAGCCTCGGCGGCAGATTACTTACACTCTACCCACGAACCACCGTTTGGTGAATTCACAACATTACATTTTACCTGAGGCGGCACATTCGCTGACCAATCCGGTTGACCATATGGCGACTGTGTTGATGGGTTCGCAGCTGCTGGAGTTGGTGTCGGTGTTGGCACATTTGCTGACCAATCCGGTTGACCATATGGCGACTGTGTTGATGGATTCGCAACTGCTGGAGTTGGTGTCGGTGTTGGTTGTGATTGCCAATCTTGTATTTGCCACTGATCTTGCGAAGATGGAGTTGGCGTTGGCGTAGCAGTTTCAGCAACAATAAGTTGGTTAAGCGTTGTTTTCATTCCAAGGAAGCTTAAAAAGAATCCTGGATTATTAATTTTATAAGCAGTTACTCCAGAAGCTAATTTCAATACACCTAATTGCATAATTTTAGCATCACAAGAGTTCTCTTCTTGGTGGCCAGTATAGTTGATCACAACATATACTTTTTCACAATTAGCACCCACACACTGACTTGTGATTTCAGCTTTAAAATCACCCTCTGTAATAGATTGAGTGTAGGCAATA
>CAYMKD010000127.1:0-7149 GCA_964390435.1 uncultured Pseudobdellovibrionaceae bacterium
CACCTAAACCAGGTCCATCGGGAGCCACATCAGCAAGTACTGAAATGTAACGCGTGCGATCCTCTCTATAAATTGTTGTCGGCCCGTCAGACTTTTTTATTTCTGCCACATTTGTTAGCGCTGTTAACCGATTGTTCATATTTGGAACACGGATTCGATTGATATTTTTTGTTAAATCTCGCTGATCTTCTTTAAGCCTTATGCGGATATCATACTCAATTCCGTCTTTTCTAAATACGGCCAGCACTACCCCTTCTATGAGTGCACGCATCTCATCACCTACTTGAGCCGTCAATACACCTGCGGCTCGGGCTTTAGCCGGATCAACCTTAATTTGAATTTCAGGTTTACCAGGTCGATGATTAATATCCACGTCCTTAAGAGCTACATTGGTTTTTAATTTCTCAAAAATTTTGCGACTCACTTTTTCTAGCTGCTCTAAATTGGCACCGACTATATTAAGTGTAAATGGCCTTTGCCCTCCCCCGCCAACTCGGTCAATATCCTTCACAATGGGATTTGCATAAGAAAACTCCTTAAGTCTCTCTCTAACGACATCTTTCACCTTGCTCGTAGAGAGTTTTCGCACTTTAGAGTCTACCAGATTAATAATGTAGTTAGCTTTATTAGACTCTCCATCAGCACTGCCAACGACAACAATAGAATCCTGCACAGCCCTGATAGACCTGATAGCTTCATCTATTTTTTTAGCTACAGTGTCCATAGCTTCAAGACTCGTCCCAGGATTCATATCAATACTCACACTGAATTCACCATTATCTTGAGGAGGAAGAAAGGTTTTCGGAACTTTTTTTGCTGCAACTAAACTTAAAACAAAAATTCCAATGGCTAGACCTATAACTAAAATAGGTACTTTTAAGGAAATTTTTAAAATGACTACATATGCATCTTCTAAAAAACTTTGAAAGCGATCAAAACTCTTTAATACATAATTCCAAGCTCTTGAAATAAAATTTTTCTTTTTGGCCTCCTTATTTTTATGAGAGGATCCTGCAAAATAAGCAGAGAGCATGGGGGCCATGGTCAATGCATCAAAAAGACTAATCAACATCGAAAAGCAAATTGTAAGACCAAACTCTTTAAAGAATTGCCCTACCACTCCTTGTAAAAAACCAATAGGACCAAACACAGCAATCACTGTCAGAGTCGTGGCCACGACTGCCAGCATGACTTCTTTAGTTCCTTCGCGGGCAGCTTGCTTAGGTGATTTTCCCATTTCTATATGACGATAAATATTTTCTCTAACCACAATAGCATCATCAATCAATAGTCCCACCGCTAAGGAGAGCGCTAAAAGCGTCATGATATTAATACTAAATCCAGCTACAGCCATTAAGATAAAGGCCCCTAGCAGAGAATTGGGCAAAGCTAAGCTCGTAATAAATGTGGATCTTAGTGACCCTAGAAAAAATAAAACCACGAGTATCGTAAGAATAATACCTATGGTAATAGACTCTTGAACATCAAACACATTTGCTCTGATAGCTTTGGAACTATCTTGCACCACTGCGACTTTAGCTTGCCCACCAAGTTCTTTGTTAATTCTTTCTAGTCTATTTTTTACTCCGTCAACCACTGCAATTGTGTTTGCCCCAGATTGACGATACACTCTCACTAACAGTCCTGGCTCACCGTTGATGTAGGTTCTTGTTTTTTCTTCTTCAAGATCATCTACAACATTAGCCACTTGCCCCAAGACAACAGGCCTTTCATTATTATAAAAATTCAGTGGAATTTGCTCTATCTCTTTTAAATTTTGAAACTCACCTAGAGTTCTTAGAACATCACTACGATCCCCCCGATCAATCTTCCCAGTCGGTATGTTTCGACCAGAAGTGCTGAGCCTTTGTCTTACTTGCGAGGCTGATATTTCATAATAAGCTAATTTATCAAGATCCATTTCAATGCGGATTTCTCTTTTTCGCCCACCAAGAATCTCCACTTGCCCAACTTGATCCACTTGCTCAACTCTTGTTTTAACTATTTGATCTGCAAGATCATAAAGCTTTCCAGGTGGTAAATCTGACGCCACTGATAAAATAACAATAGGTTGATCTGAAGGATCAATTCTTCTAATGACAGAGTCGTCAGCATCTTCAGGCAAATCATTTTTAACAGCAGAAACTCTATCTCTGACTTGCTGTTCAGCATATTTAATATCTGTTTGAAGTGTGAACTCAGCAATAACAAAACTAACCCCTTCACGACTAATTGAGCGCAAAGACTTTATACCTGATATAGTTGAGAGTTCTTCTTCAATGGGTCTGCTAATAAGATTTTCGATCTCACTAGGTCCTGCTCCAGAATATGTCGTACGTACATTCACAACAGGAAAAGTAATATTAGGAAACAAATCTACTGAGAGACTACTTAAGCTAATATAACCTATTGCTAAAGTAAGAATAAATATACAAGTAATAAAAATAGGTCTCTTAATAGATAAATCAACCATTTAAATACTCCAAAGAGAATTTTGGATACTAGCCTGAGATTTAACAAGCAGCTATTGAAATTTTGCTTAAAATACAAGTACTCTCTATGCGTTAGCTCTATAAGATTAGGAACAAACGCACAGTTTCTAGATTATTTAGTTTTGGCCAAAGCGCTGGCAGGCCTCTGAAGGACTTGCCGCAAGAGTTTGCTGTTTCCTTAATTCTTTTTCACTTATAACAAACTCATTAAGATTACATTGATAATCATTAATAAACTGATTCACTGTACTTACTTCACTTCGGGTCATTGCAAGATCCCAAATAGCTTTTACTTTTAACCAGTTTTCTAAATACTCACAGGCATAGGCCGTGTTTGAAGGCATGTAGTTCTCAGGACTACTATCACTTTTTGCTTTATTCTCATAACTACTCACTGCCAATAAGTGAAAATCATTACCCATAAAGTTTGCGTAATTGCAACGGAACTCCGACTCCCACTTCCAAGCCCCCGCAAGATAGGCATGCTTTAACGGGACAAAATGATCAATTTGCACATCATTTTGAGCATCATAATAAACATCTCCGCTATAAGGGTCTAACCACTCTGACTGATCAACTAAACAAGGATTTGAATCTTTATAATAAACTTCACTTTGGGCATCTCTGATGAGAACAAGTGCTCTAACATTATAACAGGTTTTATTTGAAGGATCTTTAATCCAGCCACCAAAGTGTTTACGACGATTGTATCTCTCTATTGTATCGGGATCTGCAGGTGTTTTAGCCTTCTCCATCCAATCCAACAAACTAAGTAATTTGCGAGTCTGGCTTTTTAGCCAATCTACACTGAGTTCTAAAGGAGAAGAAAAGTTTTTTAGATTATCATTCGTTGTACGAATTTTATAATACGTTTCATGTAACTCAAAAATCTCTTCAGAAGATGTGTCTGAGGTAGAAAGTTTTGTTATATTATTATTGCTATCTACTTGAGCTTGCAGAGAAAAACTAAAACTTATTAGAAAGCTAAACAAACTAACACATAGGACTTTAGGAGCTGTCATTAACCCACCTGTTGTTCTAGCATTTGTGGTCCCGTCTTAATAATTAGAAAATCTTTCAAGCAGCTTTGCAAAGCTTTTTATGTAAGGGTTTGGTTTGCATCTTATATAATGCACTGCGCGCAATGCGAAGCATCTTTTCGTGACGCCTTATTAAGCTTCTTTTACATTTATTAAATTAGTTAATTTACTCATCAATAGGGGTCCTTATCAGCACTGCAGAACAAAAAAATCGCCCCATGTGGCCTCTTGTTTTAGGTGCTCTTGGAATTGTTTACGGCGATATTGGAACTAGCCCTCTTTATGCTTTACGTGAATGTTTTGAGCATCATCAAGGCCTCGCCCTCACGGACCTCAATGTGCTTGGGGTTCTTTCATTGGTTTTTTGGTCTCTAATAATTGTTATTTCAATTAAGTATATGATTTTTATTCTCCAGGCTGACAATAGAGGTGAAGGTGGAATTCTAGCCCTCTTAGCACTTTCAAGCTCTGGAGTCCCTGAAACTAATAGAGTTCGCAGATGGATTTTAGTTCCCTTTGGAATTTTTGGTGCAGCTTTACTCTATGGAGATGGAGCTATCACCCCGGCAATTTCAGTTTTAAGTGCTATAGAGGGACTCAAAATTGCGACTCCTGTTTTACAACCCTTTGTAATCCCAATTACGCTCGTAGTTTTAATTGCTCTATTTTTTATTCAATCTTTGGGCACCGGTCGTATCGGAATCTTCTTTGGTCCAATCATCTGCATTTGGTTTCTCAGCCTATCAGCCCTGGGAATTAAAGGGATCATAAGTAATCCCTCAGTCCTCCATGCCATTAATCCCTATTATGCTTTTGAGTTTATGCATGCCAATGGGCTTTTGGCTTTTTTAGTTTTGGGCTCTGCTTTTCTAGTCGTTACCGGAGGGGAGGCCCTCTATGCTGACATGGGGCATTTTGGCCGAAAACCCATTCGTCTTGCTTGGTTTGCTTTTGTATTTCCAAGTTTAACCCTTAATTATTTTGGTCAGGGAGCTTTGCTGCTCTCGAACCCAGAGGCCATTAAAAATCCGTTTTATTTATTAGCTCCTGAATGGGCCGTATTACCGCTCGTTGTTTTAGCAACGATGGCTACGGTGATTGCTTCGCAAGCACTTATCTCTGGGGTCTTCTCTATCACTCGCCAAGCAGTTTTACTTGGCTACTGTCCGAGACTTTCTATTAAACACACCTCTCACCGAGAGATTGGCCAAATCTATATTCCTGTTGTTAACTGGACCTTATTAATTGGTGTACTTTCACTGGTTTTCTTTTTTAAAAGCTCAAGTGATCTTGCCGCAGCTTATGGTCTTGCAGTGACCGCAACAATGGTGGCCACAACTATTCTGGCCTACTTTGTAGCAAGAAGAATTTGGCGTTGGTCTCTCCCTGTGGCACTTTTAGTTTTTAGCTTTTTCTTTATTATTGATCTTGCCTTTTTTGCCACTAATTTAACAAAGGTTCCTGACGGCGGTTGGGTTCCTCTCGTTATTGGTGCCTTTATATATTTACTCATGTCGACTTGGAAGAAGGGCCGAAGAATTTTATCTGATCGTTTAAATGCAACTTCTCAAAGCTTTGAAAGCTTTTTAAATTTTATTGCAAAAAAGCCCCCTGTGAGAGTTCCAGGAACGGCTGTTTATATGTCAGCACAACCTAGTGTTGTTCCAATTCCATTAGTTCATAATTTAAGACATAATAAAATACTTCATGAAAGACTTATTGTTATGAGCATCTTAACAAGAGATGTCCCTTATGTAGCTCCTGGTAAAAAAATCTCTCTCGAAACCATTGCTCCTAATTTTTACCGAGTCATGGTTCAATTTGGCTTTATGGAAAGTGCCAGCATCAAAAGTATTCTAGAGTTATGCAAAGAAAAGAATTTAGAAATTAAAGTTGAAGATACAACTTTTGTTCTTGGTACTGAAACAATTCTCGCCACCGGCAGACTTGGAATGTCTATGTGGCGAGAAAAAATCTTTGCTATTATTGCTCGCAATGCTCAACGCCCAACGGCCTTCTTTAAAATCCCACCTCATCAAGTGATTGAGATCGGCATTCAAGTTGAGATTTAAAGATACCTATTAATTATATTTAGAGCTTCACGACGTATTTGCAAGGGTTGTAGATTTTGTTCAACAGCTAAGTCTGCAAGCTCAAAAAGTCTCATCCAAAGAGTCAATCCATCTACTTGAGATTTAAACGATAAGACCTCATTTTGATCATAAACAATAAGCCATGCGTGACGAATTGCCGCCCAGACTGGCTCATAAGTTTGCCACCAATTCATGGCCGCTTCACACTCTTCATCTGGTAAACGCTTATAAGTATTTTCACCGCGCTCATGGGCAATTTTAGTCACATTGCTATTAGCTAAAAGAAGCTTATCATTTTTTTGTTCATGGACCCAACCTGTAGCTGTGAGCGAATGTTTATTTGTGCGAGCTAGAATATTGTAGTCATCACGCTGAGTGTATTCACGACGTGGCAAAGGACTCCATGTTGGACACTCCCAAGACCACTGCCCATTTTGATTTTGAAAGGCGGCTAAACACTCATATCTTGGGCTGTCATCCACCTGCATAGCTCTTTGTACCCACTTTCCAGCTCCATTATTTACGGCTATTTTTTTCCAAGTATTATTGCCAATATAGCCCCAATAGTTGGCGGGCTCATATTGCCACGACTGTCGCCAATGTTTTTGCATTCCCTCTGAAGTAATGAGTATATGCTGCAAATTCAAAACTGTGCTGATGGTTTTTTTATAAACAATTAATTCCTTAGCTTTAGCTTGATAAGGTGGATAGAGTTCATAGCCATCCTGATAACCTTCAGTTTCCCAAAAGCGATAAGTGACTTCGTAACACCCAGCCATTCCTTTGATCATATCGATATCAGGATAAGTTTGAGCCTGTACAGGAGTTAGCAATAAAGATACTAAAATAGAAATCATGTGTGTGCTCCTTTAATTAAAAATTCCCGCCCATCTAAAACCTAAAATCAAAATGAAGCAAATAAAAATACCTTCATTTTTCTGAGAACTGAATAAGTTTTAATCACACTTGTTCTACCAAGGTCTAGATTCTCCTTTGGATTGTCACCCAACCTAAAGCCAAGCTCTCTGAAATCCGAATCAAGACCAAAGCAAAGGCTAGGTGGACTTAATGTTAGGTTCAAAAATGACTCTTTTAATGATTTTATTATTTTCTACACCATCATTAGCTTCAATGAACAATTATTATGTTTCATTATCTGTAACGCAATACGATGACCTATGGCTCTATGATGCTGATAATAATACGGACAGTATTTGGATAAGTTATCGAGATCCTTTAAGCCATCAAATTCAGGAGCAATTAATTTCCTCTTTTGATGAAAAAATAAATCTCCACCAGCTTTTCCCAAAAAATACTTTTGTTATTGTGAAATCAATTGATCCTCGAAACTTAAAACTTGTTTATGGTGGCAAAAACTCTTCTTATCAGGAAGTTCCTATAGAGACTCAACTTGGTTCTCGCTTTCAACTTCCAGATTCAAGCCTCTTGCAACTTTCAAATTACTTGCCCATAGATGTTTCACTTAAAACCTATTGCAAAGATACTCTTTTAAAGGAGTTTGAG
>CAYMKD010000128.1:0-7088 GCA_964390435.1 uncultured Pseudobdellovibrionaceae bacterium
AATCAATTTTTTAGAAAGATTTGCTTTTTTTGTTAAAATAAATGTAGCCTTTAAAAAGGCCGGGGTTTTATGTAAAATATGTACAGATAGATGATTGTTTGATGAAGAGTTTAGCCGCCAAAACCATAGAGGGTTCGGCCTTGTCTCTTGAGAGCATAGACGACATCCATAGCAGTGACAGTCTTTCGTTTGGCGTGTTCAGTATAGGTGACCGCATCTCGGATGACGTTCTCGAGGAAGACCTTTAGGACACCGCGAGTCTCCTCGTAGATTAGACCACTGATACGCTTGACACCGCCACGACGGGCCAATCGACGGATGGCTGGCTTTGTGATGCCTTGGATGTTATCACGTAAGACTTTTCGATGTCTCTTGGCGCCGCCTTTGCCCAATCCTTTGCCTCCTTTTCCTCGTCCTGACATTTCTTTTTGATTCTTTGAGTGAGTGTGTCGATTATACTTGAATACTAAACGAATTATGATTTTCGATTGGCACAGTTTTCTATCTTATTTTCAAGGCAGCTAATTGAAGTATCTGCTATCATTATAGGTTACCGTATTATTAGTGAATTTATTATCCAATTTGAACCACAAGCTCCATTTAAACTTAAACTTAATACCACAGACTGGAATTATGCTTCTTTTCTAGGATTAGTTGGAGGCGCTAACTTTTATAATCAATACGAGGCCTCTTTAAGCTGCGACATAGATTTAAGTTCAGAACAAGGAGGATTTTGGCAATCTTCAGGCGAAGTAAAGGTTAGCAAATTTCTTTTAAAAAGAGATAGCCTTTCTCTTTCTAATGCTAAGGAAATGCAAGTCATTATGAATCAAGGGCAAATCAAGATTAAAGATTTTAATCTTAGTGGCTTTAATAGCACTTTAGCAATTGTTGGAGACAACTTTAATGGAAAAAACCTAAATTTAAATATAAACGGAAAAACTGATTTAAGACTTTTGCATATTTTCGCTCCCTTTTTAGAAGATCTAAGTGGACCAACCACAATTTCAGTTAAAGTGGCTGGCCCTTATTATAAACCTGAAATTCTTGGTTCAGCTTATGCAGAAAATGCATTTGTAAGATTAAAAGGCTTACCTCATGCTTTTGAAAAAGTGAAAGTTGATGCTCTCTTTAGTCATTCAAAAATTTTAGTTAATTCCGTTCGTGGCCAATTTGCCGGAGGTAACTTTGATGCAGATGGAAATTTAGAAATTAATGGGCTTCAAGATATTGCAGTAAATATTAAAGCTAAAGCAACAGATATAAATCTACATGTTCCCGAAAAAATAAATACACAAGGTGATGCTCAAATACATATTACTGGCAACTGGTTTCCATATAAGATTTCAGGAAATTACATTGTTGATAAAGCTCTTATTGATAGAGAATTTACCGAGAATGACAATACAGGTGCAGTTAAACAGAGCTCATTTTTGCCAAAAATTTTATTGCAAGGTGGATTCGAACCAATAGTCTTTGATATGGACATTGATTTACAAAAAAATATTGAAGTTAAGAATAGTCAATTTGACGGCTACATTGTCGGACAAATCAATCTAAAAGGCACCCCTAAAGCTCCCATCCTTTCTGGACAAATCACCTCCAAACCAGGATCAAAAATCTTATTTAGAGATAAGGTTTTTGATGTGCAAAATGTCATTGTTAAGTTTGATGATCCTACTGAGAATAACCCAGAAATATATGTCGCTGCTAACTCGAGATTTAATAACTATGACATTAATTTATTATTGCAAGGCAGAGCCAAAGATCCACAATTGCGACTTACAAGCCAGCCACCGCTGGCTGAACAAGATATAATATCACTTCTTGCTTTTGGAATTATATCTTCAAGATTAGATCAAGATGTCAAAAGTGATCAGCAAGCTGCACAAACCGGATATCAAATTGGTTCAGCTATTTTATCGCAAAACCCACTTAACAAGGAAATTCAAAAACGTCTGGGAGTTGAGCTCCAATTTACTCCAACTTTTGATGAATCAAAAAATGTATCCGTTCTTAAAGGAACTGTGAGCAGAAAAATCACACCAAAAATTACTGCTTCTGCAAGTCGAAGCTTTGGCAATACAACTTATGATACTAAACTAACATACAATATAAACGAAAAGTACTCTGCAGTTGGCTTTTGGGAGGGACGCGAAGAAGAGGATGCCACTACAACCTCTGAACCTCAACAAAGCTCCACTGGTATTTTTGGTTTAGATTTAGAGTATCGACTGGAGTTTAAATGAGAGCTTTCATTTTTACTCTTTTATTTTTATTTAGCTCATTGAAGTTGTATGCTAAACCTTTAGATCTAAGCAACTTACCTGGTGACATAAAATCTTCAGTAATTAAAATTATACCCGATGCAGAATCAGCCAATCTAACCTTAAATCAACTAGATAGCTTAATAAGACAATTGCTAAAAACAAACCTTTTTAGTTCCGTAGCAGTGATAATTAATCCTAAAACTCAAAAATATCAAATCCAATACGAAATTGTTAAAAAGATTTCTTCGATTCAATACCAAGGAGTTGAGCAGCTCTCTGAATCTAATCTTGAACAAATCACTAACTTGAAAAGTGGCGAAAATTTTAATGCTGACAAGGCTCAAGAAGCAGCGAAAAAAATTGTTTCTTATTATAGAGATGAAGGTTTTTTTTCAGCTAATGTTAGATTTGAATCTCAAGATGAAAGCACGACGAGCATAAGGCTTATATATAAAATCAAAGAGGGTCCACCAACAAAAGTTAGTAGTTTTAAATTTATTTCAGAAAATAATATTTTAGCAAAAAAGCTAGAAACATTTTTCACTAAAAAATTAAATCAAAAGCTGACTCACTATTTTGTTGAAGAGATGGAGACAATGGCCAAAGATTACTTTGGCACGGAAGGTTACTATAAAAGTGAGCTAACTAATGGACAAATTAAATTTAACGAGGCCAATAAAGCCAGTCTTTCCTTTGAAATCACCAATCCTGATAAATATAATTTTATTTTCTTAGGAAACACACAACTCTCAACCAATTATCTTACAAACAAGATTGAGCTCAATAGTCTACACTCTCCGTCCGCTAATGTTGCCAACGAAGTTAGCAATCGAATCAGACAAGTTTATATTTCTCGCGGATATGCAAGAGTGGATGTTCGCTTTGAAGAAATTCCTAACAGCAAGCCATTCCAAAAAAATATTAATATTCGAATTAATGAGGGACCTCGCGTAAAAATTGATAAAATTAACATTTCAGGAAGAATTTCTAGGCCTTCAGATTACTATAGCGATCTCCTGATTGAGTTTTCTTCCGACTTAATTCAAAGTGGTTATTATCATAGAGCAGATCTTGAAGAAGCTTATGGAAAACTCCTAGTAGAGCTACAAAATCAGGGTTACCTTAGAGCTAAAGTGATTTCTACAAGAGCTCTTTACAATAAGGATAGAAATAAAGTAACTCTTAATATCAATATCGATGAGGGGCCAATCACTCAAATTAGCCGTATTAATTTTGAGGGGCAAGAAGCCGTTTCAGAAATTAAATTACGCGAAATCCTTAATCTAAAGCCTGGGCAAGCGCTTAAACTTAATGATTTAGAAGATGGCATTAAAAATCTAAAAAACTACTACCATGAATTAGGTTATTTAGAGATGCGTATTCTCAATGAAGCCGATGACCTGCTTACATATAGTGCTAATAATGTGCAGGTCGATTTAAATATTAAAATTTTTGAAGGCCCACAAATTAAAGTTGCCTCAATCATTACTGAAGGCAATAGTTTTACACAAAATAAAGTCATTATGTATGAACTGGCATTTAAGGTAGGTGATATTTTAACTCCTACTCTTTTAGATGAATCTATAAGACGTCTGCAGCGCCTAGGTTTATTCAGTTCAGTTGATATAAGATCTTTAGAAGAAAAAACTCAAATTGCTGACCGCACTATAATAGTTCGAGTGACAGAAAGGCCCCCAGGACTTTTTAACTTTGGAGTTGGAGCCAATAATGAAGCTGAATTAACTGTGCGCGGATACATGGGGCTCGCCTATCGAAATATTCAAGGCTCCGCACGCGGTATCTCAGGAAGAGTTGAAACTAACTATAACATTCCAATTATAAAATACCTCGAGAATAAAGTAACAGCTGGGTACCTAGAGCCTTATTTATTTGAAAGTCGTACTCGCGGGAGAATTAACCTTATTAGACAAGAGGATGTTACTGACTATGAGACCAAGCAGGTCAGTGAAACTTATCAAGCAGGGTTTTTAATAGAAAGAGATCTATCTCCTAAATTATTAATGATTTATAATGTCTGGCAAATTGCCACAGTTAAAGATTTTTATATCGATCCCGATCCTTTAGATACAACAAAAGTTACAAATACCCAAAACATAGCAACCACAGGGCCGAGTTTTCAACTTGATTACCGTGACAATCTCTTTAACCCATCAAAGGGATCATTTTCTACTTTAGGAATAGATTACTCTAACCCCTCTATTGGAAGTTCTCCTACGATCGAATTTATAAAAGTCACATCAAGTTTTACTCATTACTTGCCTGTTTATAAAAAAAGAGGATGGGTTTGGGCCAATCAACTTCGTGGTGGCTACCTGGAAAATCTCAGTCGTGAACCTGGAGGAGGCGTTCCTTACGATAAGCAAGGCTTTGTTTTAGGTGGTCGATCCACAATTCGCGGCTATGATCGTGGGGAGAGGCTTCCTGGCGTCTATGATTTAGGGATAACTACAGACAATTTCAACCTCACTGATAGAGTTCACTTTTATTTATTTAAATCGGAACTGCGGTTTCCACTGAATTTTATTTATGAAAACTTTGCAGGGGCCATTTTTTACGATGGCGGCTCTGTAATCATCGGTGGGCTAGAAAATAATGCAACCTATGATAAAAGTGACAAATACCGTGATAGTGCAGGCTTTGCCCTTCGCTACGTCACTCCATTTGGCCCTGTAAGCCTAGATATTGGCTTTAAATTGGACCCACAAACTGACCGTAAAGAAAAAACCTGGGGAATCCACTTTTCATTCGGCACATATTAAGAGATTTTTTGTCCAGATCTGAACTATTTTGTGATACTAAGTTATCAGATGGCAGCCTTTTTAAGGAACACTATGCAGCTTTTTTTTCGTAATGATGATCTTGGATGGAACAAACCCGAATTTGATCGCCTCCTTAATCTCTTTATCCAAACCAATCAAAAACTCAATGCTGCGGCTATTCCCTCAGTTTGCGCTGAGGCCTACTCAGAAAGTTTTTTTGATAATGCCAAAGACTACTTGCAAGTTCACGCCCATGGCTATGCTCATCTAGACTATGAAACTCAAGGCAAAAAATGTGAGTTTGGTTTAAGTCGCAATATTGAAAGTGTTCAGGAAGATCTAAAACGCTCATTTCAAATTACTTCAAAGCATTTTAGTAAAATATTTTATCCGGCATTCACCCCACCCTGGAATAGAATGGCTATGGAGTATATCCCTTTGCTTAAAGAAGTGGGCTTTAAGGCTCTGTCACGTGATGGGCATAGTAAAATAAAAGACTCAGGTTTAGAGGAAATCAACGTTAACATAGATCTACACACACAAAAAAAACCTATTAAATACACTGTTTCTTCTTTGTGGGAAGAAGTACAAAAGCAGGCTAAGATAGATCCACAAGTAGGCATTATGTTACACCACAAACATATGACTGAGAGTGATTTTGAGTTTTTAAAAGATTTTCTGGAGTTTTTAAATCAAAATACGATTAAAACTTATTTTTATAGTGAATTGGTTAATAAATCCTGATGAACAGAAATAAAAAAATTCTCTTTTATTCGCACGACACTTTTGGCTTAGGTCATATTAGGCGTACTCAAAAAATTGCCAATCAAGTTGCAAAATCAGATCGCTCAATCCTCATCGCTTGTGCCTCGCCTAAAGCAAGTAGCTTTGCCTCGGCCTCTGGAATAGAGTATTTAAATTTACCTGGGTTTACCAAACAAATCAGCGGCGAGTACAGTCCGAGAAGTCTTAATATTCCTACAGATCAGTTTGTTAACTTGCGAAGCTCCCTCTTATTAAGTGCGGTGAGAAGTTTTAACCCTGATTTAGTGGTTATTGATAAAGAGCCTCTCGGTGTTAAAAAAGAACTTCTTCCAGCACTTGAATACTTAAGAAATTTTCATAAGCACACTAAGATTGTCTGTGGCTTCAGAGATATTCTTGATGATTGGGACTCCGTCAAAAAAGAATGGTTTAAAAGAGATACCGAAAGAGCTCTTAACGAGTATTTTGATGAAATTCTTGTTTATGGCGAAGAAAGTATTTATAACTTTGCCCAAGAATATCATCTATCTAAAAACTTATCAGATAAAATCACCTACACTGGTTATTTAAATCCTGGAGCTCAAGCCGATGAGGAGTTTCACTTTCCAGCTAACTCCAAAGATAAAGCTATTGTGACCTTCACTCTTGGTGGCGGCGGTGATGGCTGGGATTTTTTAGAATGTTTTTTAAAACTTTTAGAATTAAATCTTCATCAAGATAGCTATAGAGCTTATATTTTAACAGGACCTTTTTGCGAACAAAGGCTTCTTAAAAAAGCACGCGATTTAAGTGAAACTCGTAAAGATATTGTTGTAAGCGAATTTATTTCTAATGCACCCTCTTTATTTAAAGCTAGTGATTTAGTTATTTCTATGGGTGGTTATAATACATTTTGCGAACTTCTTTCTATGCAAAAATATCCATTGATTTTACCTCGCACAGTTCCACGAAAAGAGCAGCTCTTAAGAGCACAAGTTTTTGCCTCACAAGGGTTTTGCAATTATATTGAACCAGAAATGGTTAACCCTGAAAACTTGCAAAAAGAAATTTCTATGGCACTTGATAAGATTAAATCGGGCTATAAAGCTCCCATATTTAAAGCCGATGGTCTAAATAAAATTAGCGAAATTTTTGATCAATGGCTCAAGTAAGTTCTGAAATCGCTTTTATTTTAAAGGGCTACCCTCGCTTAAGTGAAACCTTCATTGCGCAAGAAATATATTTACTGGAACAACGTGGATTTAAAATTAGAATATATTCTATGAGACAAGGG
>CAYMKD010000129.1:0-7064 GCA_964390435.1 uncultured Pseudobdellovibrionaceae bacterium
CTACAGGTTTCAGATAAAATCGCCAATAGCTCAAAAGATGTTCCAATTGGGCGTGTTGAAGATTTAAATAAAGAAACCGTCTTAAGAGCTTCTGGAGAGTTTGATTCATTAAAATCACTTGAGAGTGTGAATGTGAATTTTTATGGATCAGATCGCCCAGTGTTACTTAAAGACATTGCTTCTGTTACTGAAGCGCTAGAAAAAGAAAGATCCAGATCTTTTTTAAGTGGTGAGCCAGCTCTATTTGTAGATATATTTAAACAGTCTGGAACAAATACAGTTAAAGTGTCTGATCTTGTACAGAAAACAATTCCCAAGGTGAATGGCATTATGCAGGCTAAAGGAATTGATGCCAACATAGAGCTTGTAAGAGACGGTGCTAAGGCAATACGACTTAATGTGCTTGATGTTTATGAGTCTATTTTATTTGGAATTGGTCTTTGTATTATTGTGGTGTTTTTCTTTTTAGGTTCTGTAAGGTCTACCTTTATTACTGGTATGGCTCTGCCCAACTCTCTTTTAGGAGCTTTTGTTTTAATGTTTGCCATGAGCTTTTCAATTAACATTATGACTTTATTAGCCCTCTCCTTAGCTGTTGGGTTATTGATCGATGATGCTATTGTGGTCAGAGAAAATATATTTAGAAGATTAGAGCTTGGTGAAACACCAATGGTTGCTGCTGAAAAAGGAACTATGGAGGTGGCTCAAGCTGTTACTGCAACAACTTTGGTGGTGATTGCAGTTTTTGGACCTATTGCATTTTTAGATGGTATTGTAGGGCAATTTTTCAGACAATTCGGGTTGACGATTGTTTTTGCGATGCTTATTTCCCTGTTTGATGCTTTTACGGTGGCCCCTATGCTTTCAGCCTACATGGCAACACCAAACGAGCATAAAAAGAGTAATTCATGGCTAAATAGATTAGTTGCGCAATTTGATCGATTTCAAACTTGGTTGGAAGATATTTATGAAGTAGCACTTCGTTACTGTGTGACTCATCCGAAAACTATTATTAGTTCAGCTGTTTTTATATTTGTAGCAAGCTTAGGGCTTATTGCTTTTATTCCTAAGACCTTCGTGCCAGCTGCAGATAATGGAGAATTCTCTATTTCAATAGAAATGGAGCCAGGGACTTCGTTAGAAAAGACAGCTGAAGTAACTAAAAAAGTAGATGAGCTGGTTAGAGGCGAGTCCTCTGTGAAGCTAACAGGTGTTGTTATAGGAAACTTACAAGGACAGGTTAACAAAGCTGATATTTATATTTTGCTTAAACCTAAAAAAGAGAGAGCACAAAATACAAGTGAAGTTAAAACAACACTAAGGGAAAAATTAAAACCACTAGAAACTTTAGGTAAGATTCAAGTAACTGATTACGATATGAGCGGTGGAAATCAAAAGCCATTTAATCTAAATGTTACTGGAGAGAATTTAGATGAATTAAAAGTATATACAGATAAACTTTTAAAACGAATGGAGAAGATTCCAGGTTTAATTGGAGTGGATACAAATTTTAGAGTGGGACAACCTGAGTTTCAAGTTATTTTTGATCGTAGTAAATCAGAGGCCCTTGGAGTATCAACGGCTGTAGCAGGAGCTGAATTGAGAGCAAGAGTTGAGGGAACAACACCAGCTGTTTATAGAGAAGAGGGACGTGAGTATAATATCCGTGTGCAACTACAAGAAGATCAAAGAGATATACGTAGTGCCATGGGTACAACAAATGTTCCAAACGTAAATAATAATATGATTCCACTTTCAAGAGTGGCTGACGGCAAAGAGGTTCAAGGTTACTCACAAATAAACAGACAAAATAAAATACGTTACATTCTTATTAGTGGAAGTTTAGCTCCTGATGGGGCCATTAGTGACATTATGAAAGAAACTCAGAGAATTATTAAAGAAGAGCTGCCTCCACCTGTAGGAGTGGACTATGCCTTTAAAGGACAAGCACAAGATTTTCAGGATTTAATGAACAACATGATGCTTGCAATTTTTCTAGGCGTGGTTTTTATTTATCTCGTGCTCTCATCACTTTATGAGAGTTTTATCACTCCCCTGAGTATTCTGCCGGCGCTTCCGCTTGCGATTTGCGGTGCATTGGCGGCTTTGGTTATTACTGGTAAGAGTATTGATATTTTCTCACTTATTGGACTTATTATGCTCTTAGGAGTTGTTGCTAAAAACTCTATTCTATTAGTTGATTATACTAGTCAACTTATGGAAAAAGGAGTTGATCGTACTGAAGCTTTAGTTCAAGCAGGACGGGTAAGGCTTCGTCCTATCCTTATGACTTCTTTTGCTCTGATTGCAGGGATGTTACCTGTTGCCATTGGGCTTAACGAAGCCAGCGCGCAAAGAACTTCTATGGGAGTAGCTATTATTGGAGGATTGATATCTTCGACACTTTTAACTTTACTGGTTGTACCTGCAATCTTTGGTTATATTGATAGACTAAATCAAAGAACAAAAAACTTTATGCATAGAATTCGCGGAATTAAACCTAAAAATGAAAATGTTAGCTATGGGTCGGAGGCGATAGAGGCGAGTGAAGATCATAAGCTTCCCGCATCGACCTAATGGCTATAAGTTTTTGATTAAAGGGCTGCCAATTATCATTTTTATCAATCGCGGCCCAAAGGTTTTCAATTTCTTCGATCAAAAGAGACTCACAAGATCCTTGCTGCCAATAGGTGTGAGTTAAATTTAAATTAGGATCCACATCAAATTGATCTAAAGTATTTTTTAAATTTGTAAATTCCTGAGATTTGTACTTTTCTTTTTGAACTGAATTCTCAAGTCGAGTCCAATCTTTTAACCTCAAGTCATAAAAACTTTGTTCAAATAAAGCCTCGCTTGAACTTAAAAAAGTAAAAAATTGCATGAGAAGATGATCATTCTTCTCTTTGCTCTGCCTTATAAGCCCAAGGCGTTTAAAAAAACACTCATGAATAGATTGAGTAAAGAGCTCGCCATACTCATTTAAAATAAGTGAAAGAGCTTCTGGGTTTTCAATGAGAGCAAGAGAGCTGGCAAGTTGCTCTAAATTCCAATACATACTGCTTGGTTGTCTGCCATAAGAGTAAAGACCAGAGTGATCAAAATAAGCTGCCGTAAAGTGAGGATCATACTTTGGGAGAAAACGATAGGGGCCATAATCAAAACTCTCAGCAGAGATATTAATATTGTCGCTGTTTAAGACTCCATGAACAAAGCCAGACATCATCCACTCAGCAGCCAAATAAGCACAACGGCCTACAACTTTTTTAAAAAACTCAAGAGTTTTATTATTTGTAGATAAATCTTTAAGATCTGGATAAACATATTCGCAACAGTAATCTATTAATTTATAGATATTGTGGTTTTGCTGAAAGTAAGCCAGTCTTTGAAATGTGCCAATGCGAATATGGGAATGATTTAGTCTCACTAAAACAGCTGATCGTGTTGGAGAGGGTTCATCATTGCGAGTTAAGTTTTCGCCAGTTTCAATAACCGAGAAAGTCTGACTTGTATTCACTCCAAGAGCCATCAACATTTCTGTAGCTAAAACTTCACGAAAAGCCCCTTTTAGAGTAAGTTTTCCATCACCAGCCCGTGAGTAGGGAGTTTGCCCGCTCCCTTTTGTACCTAAATCTAAAATACGACCGTGAGAATCTAAAAACTGTGCAAATAAAAAACCACGACCATCACCTAAATCAGGATTATAATGTCTAAACTGGTGACCGTGATATTTAAGTGCAAGGGGTTTTTGTAAATTTTGTGAGAGAGGCTTAAATAATGCAAAGTACTGAATCCACTCTAATTCACTTAACCCATCCAAATTAAGATCTTTAGCTGCTTGTTGATTGCGATAGCGCAAAATTGTTTTAGGAAACTTTGCAGGAGTCACTTCTTCGTAGAAGTCTGGACCTAATTGTAATATATAGGGAGCTGGACGAATGGTCTTCATGAGAGGTCAAATCTATTGACTCAAAGAGGGCCTGTAAAGGATAAGTTGCAAGTTACCTAAAGGATGAGTGAAATTTGTCATTAGTAAACTCAGTTGATTCTAGTTCCCAAATACCAGAGACGGTTTTAGATCGTTTTGGTGTTACAGTATCTGCAATTTGTGCGGCTCACTGTCTCGTGCCGCCTTTGTTATTATTTTCAGTGCCCATGCTAGGTGAGTTTTTTTATAATCCTGTATTTCATATTCTAATAGCAGTACTTGTTGTACCAGTTGCTTTAGTTGCTTTTTACAGGGGTTATTATAAGCATCGCAATCTATGGGTTGTTTTAAGTGGAGCCTTTGGAGTTATTTTTATTATGGGTGCTGTAGTGGCGCCAACTATTTTTATTGGTAAGATAGGGCATACGGAGACTATGCTAACAGGAAGTGGTTTTTTAATTTTAGCTCATGCAATGAACTGGCATCTTTTAAAAAAGCTTTCTCGTACAAAAGCTTGTAACCAATCCTGCTAGCTAGATCACCAACTCCAGTTCATATTTACAGTGCTGTGGTTTTCTTTTGGTTTGTGCTCAAGTTGGAGTGAGGAATTTAGAGAAACTTGTTTTTTCATAGCAAGATTCATATCACTTTGATCAACATCATAAACCAAGCCAATGTATGCAAGGCCCTTGTATTCTACTTTCATTTCTCCATTTCTATCTAATAGCTGAACATAAATGGACTCGGATGCAGGGGTTTGCCATTGATAGCGTAAATTGCTTTCTAAAAACCGAGCTGATTTTTCTAGATCTTCGCGAAAAGGGTCGGGGTTGGAGCCAGGGTTTTTAGGGGCCACAAGAGGTTCCGTTTTACCTGGAGTATTTTCGCCTGGCACATAGGCCTCATATGTGAAGTTTTGAAAAGCTAAGATCAAAAGCGTAAGGACTATTAAAATAGCAAAGGCTCGTCTAAATACGCGCATAAAGGCCCCTTATCAGTAAATTTTACACCAATGAAGAGGCTTTCAAGAGAGATAAATAAACCCAGTCTCAAGATGAGACAAATTATTGATGACATATAGCGTTAATTTAGGGTAGTAAAGCGCCACTGATGAAAATTAAAAGTCTTATCTTTTTACTAATAGCAATCTTGTTGCAAACCTGTCAGCCGGCCTTTGCTATTATTGGTGGCGTTGAGGCAAAGAATGAAGATTTTGCTAGGCACACGGTATATTTGCAGTATCAACTCAATGGAAAGCTTAAAGAGTGCAATGGGGTCTTAGTTTCTAAAAACTATATTTTAACTGCGGCTCATTGTTTACAAGGGAATGACTTAGTGTGGATTTTAGATCCGGGAGTTCGAAACAATATAATAAAATTAAATTTTGGTAGGATTCATGCAAATTACAATCAAGCGGCGATTTATAATAGATATGATTTAGCCTTAGTGCGAGTGGATAAATCTTACCCAAGTTATTTTAGAGCTGTAGACTTAACTGCTGCTAATGACTTATTTGAAAATGAGCCTCTGTTGGTGGCGGGCTTTGGGGCAACAGATGATCAACTGATGTATGATAATGTTACTGGAGATTATTTTTATAAAGGTGGAGATCAAATTTTAAGATGGGTCTGGCAAAGGGGATTTTTTAAATTATCCCTTACTCAGAGTGAATTCTTTTTTTCTCAAGATAATGGTCAGGGAGTTTGTTTTGGCGATTCTGGTGGGCCAGTATTTAGTATTAGAAATGAAAGGCTTAAGCTTGTTGGTTTAGTTAGTCAGTTAAACCATAGTGATAGCAGCAGAATTTGCCATCAAGAAGCTTCAATTAGTAATCTAAGTAATTCTCAAACATTAGCATGGATTTATGAAACTTTAAATGAAGAAGCTGATGTAATAAGTTTGAGCGAGTTGCTACAAAAACTTCCGTAACATAATTCTTGTTAAAAAAATATAAAACATAAGCTTCACATTAAGTTTCACAAGTACTCAAAAATGTGAAATGAATAGTTAACGACAACGAAGTGAAACTCAATTGAAAATGTAAGGGGGAATTATGTCATCTCAAGTGAATCGAAGAAACTTTCTTGGGTTAGGTCTAAAGTTAGCTGCAGCTGTAGGCGTAGCAAATGTAGTTGGTAAAGCACATGCTGAAGGACGTAAACCAAGAGGAGGAGGGGCTAAGTCTGATGATCCTTGCTCATTGCCAATGGCAGAGCCTGATAAAGGTATGCCCAAATCTGTAAATTATCAGCATGATAAGTCAAAAGTAACAGATGCAAAATTAAAAATTGAACGAATGGGTACAACTTTTAAAGATCAATTTTGCCACAACTGTGCTCAGTACAGCGAAGTAAAAGGATGCAAGTCTGGAAAATCAGGAACCTGCAGTATATTTGCAAACCCTAAGCTACTTGTTAAAGCTGATGGTTGGTGCGCTACTTGGGTTAAAAAAGCTTAGTCAACTCTTTGTAGATTCCCGTAGAGCCCGTCTTAAGATTTTACCGACATTTGTTTTTGGGAGTTCCGTGCGGAACTCCACAGCCTTTGGAACTTTATAGGCAGTTAAGTTTTGTCGACAGTGCTCAGTAATATCTTTTTCTGTTAAATGAGGATCTTTTTTTACTACGAATACTTTAACTACCTCATTTGAATGTTCATCAGGAATGCCAACAGCAGCTACTTCTAAAACTCCAGGATGCATCATAATGACATCCTCGACCTCATTCGGATAAACGTTAAATCCAGACACTAGAATCATGTCTTTTTTACGATCAACGATTTTAAAAAAACCATCGGCATCAACAGTGGCAACATCCCCTGTTTTAAACCAATCGCCAAGCATAGCTTCCGCAGTTTCCTCTGGTCTTTGCCAGTAGCCTTTCATGACTTGTGGACCTTTAATGCAGATCTCACCTGTTTCACCAATTCCCAGCTCCTTGCCATCCTCATCAATAATTTTCATATCTGTATTAGGCACTGGTAAACCAATAGTTCCAGAGCGATCTGTGCCATCAATAGGATTGCAACTTGCAACTGGAGAAGTTTCAGTCAAACCATAGCCTTCAATGAGAGGAGACTTTGTAATTTCCTTCCAGCGTTTTGCAACAGAGCTTTGTAGTGCCATACCACCAGCTACAGA
>CAYMKD010000130.1:0-6592 GCA_964390435.1 uncultured Pseudobdellovibrionaceae bacterium
ATCAAAAGGTAAGCAGCTTGGTCTTGTTGGAGGTGATCATGCAACACCTCTGGGTGCCATTAAAGCAATTAGCGAACAACACCAAGGAAAATTTGGGATTTTACACATTGATGCTCATGCAGATTTACGAAAATCCTATGAAGGCTTCACCGAATCACATGCTTCTATAATGTATAATGTGATGACCTCTGACTTTAAACCCCAGAAACTAGTACAAGTAGGCATCCGTGATTTTTGTGAAGAGGAATTTAATTTTATAGAGCAGTCACAAGGACATGTTCAAACATTTTTTGATATTCACTTAAAAAGAGCCTTGTTTAACGGCATTCACTGGTCTGAACTTTGCGAGGAAATTATTACGGCTTTGCCGCAAAAAGTGTATATTTCTTTTGATATAGATGGCCTTGATCCCGCACTTTGCCCACACACAGGAACTCCCGTTGCCGGGGGCCTTTCTCTTGCACAAGTTTTTTATTTATTTTATCGATTGCATGAAAGTGGTAAAGAACTTATCGGCTTTGATCTCAATGAAGTTTCACCTGGAATTGAAGGCTCCTCTGAGTGGGACGGCAATGTAGGAGCCCGCATTTTATATAAACTCTGTGGTTGGTTAGCACTTAGTAGAAAAAATTCTTAACGAGCGTAACGTCTTGTCATGCTCTCGCGAATTTCAGCACCTTCAATACTAAGACGAGTCCAAGGAATTGCGAGAAGCCTTTCCGGCTCTATGATTTCTTCCGTTTCTTCACAGACCCCAAAAGTGCCATTCTCAATTCGACCCAAAGCACTTTCGATTTCTAATAACTGAACTCGAAGCCTTTCATGTCTATTAAGAAATTCGCTCTCTGCAAGAACTCGCACTGTTTGATCAGCCTCATCCCCACCACGATCTTCAAAATTGAGATCCTGTCTGGTTTCTTTAAAGCGATTCAAAATCTCTGCTTTATATTGCAAAAGCTTCCCCTTGCACTCTTTTACCAGTTGCTGACTAATAGCCATTCGACCCTCCTCCGTAAAGGTGCCATTTTGGAACTAAACTATTAGGCATAATCAAAAAAACTTTGGCAACTAAAATCTTAAAAAACCTTACACACTGCAACTATCTGATTACACCTATAATAATTTGTTTTGCACCTTTTGCTCGCAGATAAAAAATAAGTCTTAAATTTTAACCTATCTTTCTTAAATTTCAGCAAATTTTTATCTGATGTGTCATTTAGAAGCACTTTAGTCCAGCTAGACTTCTGCTTGTTTTCACAAATGCTATTTAAACCAATGGCTTAAGTGGCATTCATTAAAAACCAGTTATTCATCTTCAAGATTTATATGCATATAGCTTGTTGGCTTCCAGGTATGAGTCAACGGCACCCAACCTCGATATCCTTGGTCGTCTTCAATTTGTGTCCAACCATCCTCACCACCAATATCTCTGTAAGGAAAATACTTATCTGTAACTGGCAATTCTGCTGGAGGATACTCACGACCTGGACCTTGTCTAATGGTTGTAAAATTGCGAGTGATTACTAAGCATCGCAATCTTGTGCTCACACTTCCTCTGTGAACCCAGTGCCTCTTGCCCTCAAGATCGCTCACCTCAACCCATGCACCTTGTCTTCGAATTTCTTTTAATGGCATATTGCGACCAACAGTCCAAGTAATTGCGGACCTAGAGCTTGGTCCAGATCTTAAGTTGGCCTCGGAACGATCAACACAAAGACTTCTCGCTTGAGCAAACATTGAAAAACTACAAAATATGATAATAGCGAGATGATACTTCACGTCGCTTTATCGGCAGCATTCGAGACGAGCCTTAACGACGAGCGACTCGACCCGACTTTTTAGATTTTTTTATCTTTATTTGTAAGCACTTTTGAACTTGGGAAATTAATCGATCTGCTGACTGATTATAGTTTTTAATCATTTTCTTAGTTTCACGTCCAGCTTTACGATAAGCTTTTGAAGATTTATGCAGAACTGCTAAATCTTTCTTGGTTACCTTCCCTTTTACCTTAAGGGTTTGCTCCAAAGCTTCTGAGTGAACATCCATAGTGGTCGCTGTAGACTCATAAGTATTAGCTAAGCTAATCATCACTGCGTTGTGAGCTTCATTCATATTATAGACATCTTTTAAAACACCGGCGCAATTTAACTGCTTAGAGTTAGGATGAGCTTTACGACTCACTTTGGCCTTAGCACTTTTTTTGTGCGACTTTTTTTTTGGCTGCAAAGCTAGATTCTGACATAGTCATTAAGCCTACAGTTATAAGCAATGACAAAATGAATTTAATTTGTTTTACCATATACGTACTTCCTTGCTAAAGTTGCTGCTAATTCATTAGCAAAGTTAAGACCATCTTTAGTCCTCTCTATTTCTTAGACAGCTGTCTAAAAATGAGACAGGTGACAAAATTTGTGGGCCTAAAAAGACTCCTCAGTCTATTTTACAGTGCAAGAGCAATTTTATTCGCAACCCAAGCTCAAAAGTATGGCACTAGTATTGCTCTATATATTAGTAGGAGATTTATATGAAAAAGCTTATTTATATTTTTACTATTTTAACTCTTAGCACAGCAGCTCAAGCTCGTCCCGTTGAAGAGGTTTACGTTAGAGGCCTAGATTTAATAGAGACTATCAATGAGGTTTTTCCAAAATCCAGCTATATCGGGACTACAGATGAAAATATCGATCTATTTAGTGATTTTAAAGATTATCTAAATTGCAGCCTAAATATTGAAAGAATTGATATCTCAACAACACTTTATCTGATTAGCCAGCAAGGCACAGAATTAATTCTAATCAGCTCACCAGATCAAGTTAACAAGAGCACACTCAAAAATGGGCAAAAATTTTATATAAGCAGAAAAGACAAACTGCATACCATTAAGATTACTGGCAATACTTACAAAGCATCGCGCTCTTCAGTTATTGACCTTAAAAATATTACTGTTGAAATCGAAGAAATAAACTTAAATACTGGTGCGACTTCAAAAGCTTTTTGTAACATTGTAAGAGGTCTTAATTAGGTTCAAATATAACATATACGTAATAGATATCTGTTATAGCACCTGATCTCTCAACTTTCTTCTCAATCAAGAGGAGATTAGGCCAATCAATAACTAAACCTTTGGTAGACACCGCCTCAGATTCACCAAAGTTAATTTTCTCTAAGTTTTTTGAAGAAATAAAATAACGAAAGTTTTTATAACTTTCATTATTAAAGGTAAGACTTCTTGAAACTAACCACTCGACATAAGCCTCTGACTCATGAGCTAGTCTATCTATCTCGGTCCGCTCACCAATCTGAATATTAAGACCACTAAACTCAGAGCGAATTTCAGACAGTATGTTTTCTGGTAAAGATCTATGCATAAACTTTTTGCATCGATACCAAGAGTTGCTAACGTGCACACAAGTATAGTTGTCTTCTCTAAGTTCTTTTAAACGAACCTTACCCACTTCACTCTTGCTATACACATTCTCTTCGCGCCAATCTATTTGAACTTCAGCTTGTCCTTTAAAACTATACAAAGAATCAAGCTCTTTAGGAATAGGAAGCGACCATGCAAAACTATTAAAGCATATTAAAATAAAAACAATTACAAATTTCATAAATTCCTCCTTAAATTTTAAACAGGCTTTGGTATCTTGATGAAACAAGCCTCAATTTGCTCTTGAACATAAGCTGCAATACCATGTCGGCAACTTTCTTCACTCACGGCCAACTCTGGTAGAAATGTTAGCTCAGCTCGAATAGATTTCAAACTTAAAAGTCTAAAAAGCCCCTCTGCAAAACCCATGTCTCCATACCAACAAATAAAATCTCTATATTTATCACTAAACGGCTCTCCATTAACATGAGTATAGTTAAGACAAATAGGTCTGATATCTGTTTGACTTTTACTTGCAGCAACTAAGAGTGATTTTTTAAAAGGCAAAATACGCTCAGCATTACCCGATGTGCCCTCAGGATAGAGTACAACATTAAAACCTTCATCCAATACAGAGGAAATTGCTTTAATTTCATTAGGTATTCCCTCTCGACTTCGTCGCTCAACGTACAAACATCCTCCCATTTCAGTAATCAACCCCAGTACAGGCACCTCTTTTATTTCATAAGAAGTAATAAACGCACTTGGGACAACACTTGCAGTAACCCAAATATCTAAAAAGCCCATATGATTGCCAACCAATAAGTAGTGCTTTTGATCAAGTGGCTTGTTTTTTATGACAACTTCAATATTACAGATACGACAACCTAGAGTTGCTGCCCAAGCCGTATTGGCAACAAATTTGCGCCGACGAGCTTTTGGGTCTTTAATTAAAAAGTGCCAAAAAAATGAGCGAATTAGATACACGACCAAAATGGAGATAACTAATATAAGTTTAAAAAAAATTCTTGGTATGCTTTTCATCATAAAATATTTAGATTAGAATTACTTTGTCATGCCCCCAGCAAATGTCCAGTACTAGTTAGTATGAAACAAGCTGTCATAAGCAATTCATTGCAAGGAGTCTAATGAAGAAGAAGATCCATCCTCTATTTAATTTTAGAACTCTCTTTTGCATCTTGCTTTTTACTTTAGTAGCAGCTCTTTTATCTGGCCCGCTCTGGCCCGCTTTTAAAGCTAAGAGTCGATCTTTTGTTTTTTTTGCAGATCTTGAGCAGCATCTTAAATCTACTGAAAACAAAATAAAACCTAAACCTGGTACCGAAAAAACTATAATGTGGGCTCACCAAGAGAAGAAAAACAAGACCCCTATCGCCTTAGTCTATCTACATGGCTTTAGTGCTTCTAGAGTTGAAGTCTCACCAAGCATAGAAAATGTAGCAAGCTCTATTAAGGCCAATTCTTTTTTTACTCGCTTTAAAGGTCATGGCCTTGACGGCCAAGCTATGGCACAAGTAACAGCGCAAGATTGGCTCGATGATGCTGAAGAAGCTTTTCAAATTGGTTCACTCATTGGAGAAAAGGTGTGGCTTATTGGCACGTCCACTGGAGCCTTATCAGCTGTTTACCTAGCCTTGCATCATCCTGAAGTAGCCGGAGCCATTTTGATCTCACCAAATTTTAAAATCTTTGACCCAAGAGCTATGATACTCAGTGGCCCCTTAGCTCCAATATGGGCTAAAGTTTTTATTGGTAAAGAACGAGAATATAAAACAAAAAATGAGTTACAAGCTAAGTTTTGGACCTATCGTTATCCCAGCACGGCTTTAATACCGATGATGGAACTTATTAAATATATTGATCATCAAGACCTTTCAAAAATTAACTCTCCATTACTCGTTATTTATTCTCCAAACGATCACATTGTTGATGTGAATGCTATAAAAAGTCGCTTTAAAGATTATGGATCATCTCACAAAAGCATTGTGGATATAACTGCTGAAGACAACCACATTCTGGCTGGTGAAATTATGAGCCCATCAACAACAAAACAAGTAAGCCAACTCATCGAGCAGTTTATTATTGAAAATTCAAATCCTTAGAGAAGCCGCTTTTTGCAGGCGATCAAAAAATGCTAGCCAAAGATCATTGTTATGAATTGGTTTTTTTATAAAATAAATTAAATCAACATTTTTTTGTTCAGCAGTTTTTCTAAGTTGGGAATAGAGTTGACGTGCAGCTATGCTTGGGTCTTCAGAAAGATCCAAGCTAGCTGGATACAGAATTTTTTTGTGCAGTTTTTTTTGAACTTCATAAGTTAAGTATTCTTTAACTTTACTACTTTCTATATCTTGCTCAATTAAAACTAAAGGAACTGACGGCATATAGTGATGTTTGATTTGTCCAGGAGCCATAATTTCTTCACCAGCTTGCTGCCAACTAAAATTAACTTTTTTAGATTTAAATTCATTTTCTATAGACTTGGCACTAATAACCCCTGGTCGCAAAATTTTTAAAATGGGCTTAGTACTACTATCATCAATCTGTATTATTGTGGACTCAAGTCCTACACTACAACTACCACCATCTAATACAGGTACTTGACCTGAAAACTCCTGCACGACGTGTTTAGCTTCTGTAGGACTTGTCTTGCCAAACTTATTTGCGCTTGGTGCAGCGACTGGTATCGCCAACTCATGAATAACAGCTTCAGTTAGTGAGTGTTTAGGCCAACGAATACCAACTGTATTCAAACCTGAAGTTATTAAGTCGCTAATGTGTTTAGCTTTTGGCAATACTAGTGTTAAAGGGCCCGGCCAAAATGCTGAAGCCAATATATCAGCTGATTTAGGCCACTGAGAAACTTGCATTTTAGCCTGTGCAACAGAAGATACGTGGACAATTAAGGGATCAAAAAAAGGACGCTCTTTAATTTTAAAAATTTTAGCTATAGCCTCAGGTTGATTAATTGCACCTGCTAATCCATAAACAGTTTCTGTTGGCAAAGAGACAATCTCTCCACTGCGTAACAGTTGCACTGCATCTCCGATATCTAAACTATTTATTTTCACTACAGGTCCGTTTTCTTCAAATATAAGGCAGATTCTACAAAAAAATAGCGACAAAAGCAAAAAAACACTGCTATCTCAGTTACTTATAAAAATCTAGGTATTTTATAAAGATTGTGTAAATTTCTATATATT
>CAYMKD010000130.1:6602-7038 GCA_964390435.1 uncultured Pseudobdellovibrionaceae bacterium
CCTAGATTTTTACCAGAGTTAGAGTGTCTTATCGGTGTGAGAGTTCTAACTCTAGACAGTGCTATGTAGTCTGATAATAGATTCAAATTCAGGGGCTTTTTAAGTGCAAAGAGTAGCAAAAAAATTAAGTTTTTTTTCAGAGCGACTTAAACATCGCGTTTCTGCTTATGTTGTTCTCCTACTCGCCCTAACCTCTACATGGTTTGCATGGCACTACTCTGCTCAAAATATAGAAACCGTAGAGCAAGCAAGATTTGAGGACTTGAGTGGCAGACTCGCAACCCGAATTGCGACGCGCTTACAGCTTTATATCAACGTTCTTAATCATGCACGCGGCTTATTTCATGCCAAATCTCAAGTTACTAGAGAGGACTTTCAAAACTATCTTCACGGAATCGATATTGCAAATCAATATCCTGGGGTTGAAAGCGTTGGT
>CAYMKD010000131.1:0-7021 GCA_964390435.1 uncultured Pseudobdellovibrionaceae bacterium
GTGCTCACTGGATCGGCGACGCTTTTTCTTTTGAATAGCAACAAGTAAAACCAGGGCTACGAGTAAAAGAGCGCCCCCTCCCAAAGACATCAACATATCGTCATCAAGACCCGCAAAGCTTTGTCCCATACCATCATCTTGCACTGGCTGTTGTGCCACTGGAGGTGGTGGTGGAGGCGGCGGAGGTGGAGCAAACTCCTCAACAGGTGGAGGCGGTGGAGGCGGCGCCGCTGCCAACTCTTCTGTTGGCTGTGCTGGCGGCATGTCGCTCATATTGTCCATCGCCATATCTTGCGGTTGTAAAATTTCTTCTTGTGGCAACTCAACTGGTGGCGGTGCTGCTGGTTCGGCTGGAGCCTCCGGTGCCGCTGCAATTGGGCTTCCACCCACACTGGAGCGCCAGTATCTTAGCTCGGTTCCTGCATCCATGACACCTTTTGATTCGACAGTGTTTGTTGCATAAATCTCTTTCCAGGCGGCTGAGTAACCCAATAGGTCTTTAGAAACTTTGCGAATATTATCCCCAGGTTTTGAGACGTATATCTCTGGAGCAATTCCTTGGTCTTCATAAAAGGTGAGAATTCGACTCTCATCCGTTGGCCTCTGAGGTGAGTTATAATAGATTTTATCGCCGGCCTTTAAAGAGCGGTGAGCAATATGTGTGTTCGCTTTTTTTAGATCTGCTGTTTTATCTGTTCCATATATTTTTTGGCTTACACTTTCTAAGGTGTCGCCTTCGCGCGCAACATAAGCTGCATTAAGAAGCATGCCTGCTTTTCTATATGGCACACTCTCAATTTTACGAAGTGGAATATTTGGCTTTGCTACGGGTGTTTCTGCAACAGTTTCTGTAGTTGATTCAGCTGCAAAACTGTCTGTTGAATCTGAGAAAGTGTTTGTATCAGAGCTGCTTTCGGCAAATGTATCTGTCGTAGTGCCGGTATCTACACCCATTCCAAGGTCTGTTGTTGTGTCGGCCAGTGGGGCTTCTTCAATAGGTGGCGAATCAAAGCTGCCAAAATCTGTAGACTCTGGTGGTGGAATAGAGTTTTCAACTTGATCTGTTAGTGGCGCTGCTTCGCCAAGAGTTTCTTCTGGGAACTCCTGGTCGGTAAAGCCAGCATTGGCTTCATCGGTTACGCCACTGTCATCTAAATTTTCAAGTGAATCATCAATTGTGCCCTCATCGTATTGAGTCGTATCTTGATTCGCATCTTCTTTTTCACCCGAAGTACAATGGGTTAAAAAAACGGAAAGTGTTAGTAACAACACGGCTTTGAGCAATCGTTTTTTCATAAGCGTCATCCTTGAAAAATTTTCTAGAACTTTCTGTTCCTATTATTAAAGTTAGCTATTATGGAGGAGTTTAGCAACCCAATTTCAACCAGTTACAAGACTCGACCTAGACCTTTGTCTTATATAATGACCACGGTTGCAGTATTGTTTTAAGGCTTTTCTACAAACTCAAATTTTACGCCTACTGGGATTTTATTTTTTTTAAACCAACCAGCAGGCATCTCTAGTGCATACATAGCTAATTTTTCGCTACTGTAGCTTGGCGGAGATTTTTCTAAAAGGCTAGGCACTTTCATTTCAAAAGTACTTACTAGCTTTTTATCTTTATTAAAAAATCCAATACTTAGATCCATAAGAGTGTTTTTCATCCAGAAGCTTCTAATGGACTCATTAGGAAATATAAAAAGCATGCCTGAGTTTTTGTTTAAGGACTTTCGATTCATTAAGCCTTGAGCCTGCTTTTGTGGGCTGTCAGCGATTTCAACCGTTAAAATGTGTTTATCCAGGCGAATTTGTTTTTTTTCAAAAACTACATCCGCATAAACTCTAAAATGAATAAGCAAAATTAAATTTATTAAGATAAGTTTCATTAACACTACTCACACATTTCCATTAATTGAGCTGTTTCCTGCCAAGGAATAGCGGTTACATTTTTTTCAATTTTAAATCGGCGGGGCGCGCTGCAAACCACATAGGCGCCATGAGGGCAGGGGTACTCGTTCATAAAAACCCGTAAATGTTTAATATTTTTCTCTGTCGGGTTTTCAGAGCTTTTTACCTCGATAGGAATATAGTCACTGCTCGTTTTTACAACCCAATCCACTTCTGGTCCATCAGGATCACGCCAAAAATGGAGCTTTGTTGCGTGTTTAAAGCGACTTAAACGAACAAGCTCTAGCCCAACAAAGTGTTCAAATAGCTCCCCCATTCTTGTTGCTCCTAATTTTAGCCCTTCTTCAGCCGCTACACGCCGAACTCCCAAATCAAAAAAAAGGTATTTTGAGGATTTGGTTAATTTTTTGCGACTGGCAGAAACAAATATAGGATCAATTCTTTCAATCATTAAACTATCTTCAAGTATTTCATAATAAGAACTTATTGTTGTGTGAGCGACTCCTACCGATTGGCTTATGGCATTGAAAGATATGATTTTTCCTGATTCTAATGCTGCCATTTCTAAGAATCGGTAGAACCCCGGAAGGTTTCTAACTAAAGCTTCGGCGCGAACTTCCTCTTCAAGATAGGTGTTTACGTAAGAAGATAACTCAATATTCTTTTGCTTATTATTATCTAACAATGCAATTGCAGGAAGAGATCCATATAATAGTTGCTCCTCCAAGGTTTGCTTATACTCTGTATATATAAGAGGGTCCATTCTTAAAGCAATTACCCTCCCGGGCAGCATATTAACCTCAGACTGACGCCTTAGTTTGCGCGCCGAAGAGCCCGTGAGTATAAATTGTGCTTTGCGATCATCAATGAGAGTTTGAATAGGGTCTAATATACTTGGAACCTTCTGAATCTCATCTATAATGACCATACAGTTTTTAGAAGAGAATGCTTCAACCTCTTTTATGATTAAGTCTGGGTTCTTTTCAAATCGCCTTCTCTCTGTTGTGTGAGCAAAGTTAAGAGAAAGTTGCGGCTTAAGTTGCTTAATTAAAGTGGTCTTGCCTACTTGCCTAGGCCCCAACAAGAGAATGCTTTTCTTTTTCTTTACTTGCTCGTAAAATAAGGTCTCTATTGATCTTTTAATCATGCACTCAATTTTCGCCGAAAATTGAGTGCTATGTCAAGGGCTATTAAATTCTTCGCCTTTGGCCAGCATTTGAGCCAAGCCAAAACGCACCCCTTGAACAGACACGGTCATCTCACTTAACTTCAAACCCATAAGCGCTGTTTGCAGTAAAATAATCCCTGCTGGTAAGACATCAGCCCTACCTAAATCAAGTTTAAACTTTTGAGCTCTCTCCTCTGTAGACATTGGTGAGATTTTTCTAAACCAATTTTCTAATTTTTCATTGCTAAGTTTAAAGCCATGAACTTTTTCAACCACAAAGCCACCTAATTCAAGTGCTGCAAGAGTGGTTGGTGTTCCTGCCACAGCAACAATCTCCTGAGGGCTGAGGTTTTGTGCTTCATCTAAAGCTTTAGACATGATCTCTTGTGCAAGCTTGCGCATTTCCTTTTCTTGTTCTTTAGAAACCTGACTCTTAACACCAATAATTTCATTCAGACGAACACAACCCATGTTAACACTTTTAGCAAAGCCTGGCCCCTGTTCGTTACCGATGATAATCTCTGTTGAGCCGCCACCAACATCGACAACAGCATACACTTTTTTAGGCTCACGCCTGCTGAGAGCTCCAAAAAAGGTGAGCTTGGCCTCAAGCTCTCCTGCAATAATTTTAAAGGGAATATTTAAGTCTTTACCTATTTGAAAGAAGTCTTCGCTATTTTTTGCGTCTCTTGCTGCCGATGTTGCCACGGCTAAAACTTGATCTACTTTAAATTGATCTATTTGCTTTTTAAAATCTTTAAGGCAGACCCTGGCTCTTTTAAGTGCGTCTGGATGAAGTTTGCCTGTCTTATGAACCTCTTGGCCTAGTCTAACAACACGACTCTCATCTGATAAAATCTCTTTTATTTCGCCGCCCTCACACTCAGCAATCAAACACAAAAAAGAGTTGGTGCCAAGATCAAGAGCTGCCACTCGCATTAAGAGCCGCCTAGCTTTTGCAGGAGTATTTTATTAACAAGCTCAGGATTTGCCTGGCCTTTTGAGAGCTTCATGACTTGGCCAACAAAAAAGCCAAAGAGTTTTGTGCGCCCAGCACGGTACTCAGTCGCTTGCCCTGCATTAGCAGCTATAACGTCATCAATGATTTTCTCAACCGCAGAAGTGTCGGTAATTTGAACTAAGCCTTTTTCTTTTACTATTTTTTCTGGTGGCTCGCCAGTTTTCCACATATCTATAAACACTGCTTTTGCAATTTTGCCAGAAATGGTTTTGTTATCAATAAGCTGAATCATTTGCCCTAAGTACTCTGGCTTAATAGGACATTCAGATATGTTTTTTTGCGCCTGATTGAGCTCACGCAAAAGCTCCGTCATAGTCCAGTTTGAAGCAGCTTTGGGGTTTTTACTCACGATCGTGACTTTTTCAAAATAATCGGCCAGCTCTTTTTCTGTAGTTAAAACATCGGCATCATACTCTGGCAGACCATATTCTTTTTGAAATCTCTCTGAGCGTTTGCTTGGCAACTCCGGCAAACTCTTTTTAATACTCTCAATGTACTCATCTGTAAGCACAATGACAGGAAGATCCGGATCTGGAAAATATCGATAGTCTTGCGCATCTTCTTTGGTTCTCATTGAAAAGGTGCGATTTTTATCTGGATCATAGAGTCTTGTCTCTTGAATAATTTTTTCTCCAGCTTCGATGGCATCAATTTGGCGATCAATTTCATACTCAATCGCTTTTTCTACAAAGCGAAATGAGTTGATATTTTTAATTTCAACTTTAGTGCCAAACTTTTCTGTACCCACTTTTCTAACACTGACATTGCAATCACAGCGCAAAGATCCCTCTTCAAGATTGCCGTCGCAAACATCCAGGTATCGCAACATCTGCCTTACCGTTCTTGCATACTCCGCGGCTTCTTTAGCATTTTTTATATCTGGGCCTGAGACAATTTCTAATAACGGAATGCCCGCACGGTTTAAGTTAATAAGAGTTAAATCTCCTTGATGAATAGACTTTCCAGCGTCCTTTTCCATATGAGCACGAGTAATGCTGATAACTCTTTTCTCTCCATCCACATTGATTTCAACTTTTCCATGCTCACAAAGTGGTTTGTCGTATTGAGAAATCTGATAGCCCTTTGGTAAGTCTGGATAAAAATAGTTTTTTCTAGCAAATACAGAGCGCTTTTGAATTTGGCAGTTAAGTGCTAAGCCGGCCTTGATCGAATACTCAATGGCTGTTTCATTTACGACCGGCAACGTGCCTGGCATCCCAGCGCTGACCGGAGAAGTGTTTTCATTGTCAGGAGCATCAAACACTGTTGAGTCCGAGCAAAACATTTTACTTTTAGTTTTTAATTGAGCGTGAATTTCAAGGCCAATCACTGGCTCATAACCTCGATTAGACATGGGCAAACCTTTCTTTAACTGCAAAGCTGTTTTGAAGTGCCAGGCCAACATTGAGCATTCTTTGCTCATCAAAATGTGTTGCTGTTAATTGCATTCCAATGGGCAGGTTGTTTGTAGAAAACCCACAAGGAACACTCATCCCTGGAAGCCCAGCCAGATTTGTTGATGTCGTAAAAATATCATTTAAATACATCGCTAGTGGGTCAGAAATTCTCTCGCCAATTTTAAAAGCTGGAGAGGTTGTCACTGGGCTTAGTAAAACATCACACTCTTTGAAGGCTTGAGTAAACTGATCCCTTAAGAGTCTACGCACTTGCCCTGCTTTATTATAGTAAGCATCGTAGTACCCACTTGAGAGCGCGTACGTGCCAAGAATTATCCTTCTTTTAACCTCTGTGCCAAAACCTTCGGCCCTTGTTTGTGAATAAAAATCATCTAGGCTTAAAGAAGACAGATTTGTAAAGTCTGAGCGATGACCAAAGCGCACTCCATCATAGCGAGCTAGATTTGAAGATGCCTCGCAAGTCGCCACAAGATAATAAATGGGAACCGCATATTTTGTATGACCTCAACAACTTCAGCTCCAAGTTTTTTTAAATGCTCCACTGCCTGGTCAAAAACTTTTTGTGTGTCTGAATCAAGAGCATCTAATTTATATTCTTTAACAAGACCAATTTTGTAGCCCTTCATATTGCCATCAAGTTTTTGGCTAAATGCTGGCACACTCTCTTGTGCTGTCGTGGCATCTTTAGGATCGTGCCCACAAATGGCCTCAAGAATAAGAGCTGAATCCTCCACTGTCGTAGTCATCGGGCCTGCTTGATCAAGACTTGAAGCAAAAGCCACAATACCATAACGACTCACTCTTCCATAAGTTGGCTTAACACCCACAAGATGACAAAAACTTGCAGGCTGTCTAATTGAGCCTCCGGTATCAGTACCAATGGTGGCTGGCACTAAACGCGCTGCCACGGCTGCGGCCGAACCACCACTTGAGCCACCGGCCACTCTTTGAGCATCCCATGGGTTTTTACAAACTCCATAAAAAGAAGTCTCATTGCTCGAGCCCATAGCAAATTCATCTAAATTTGTTTTTCCTAAAACAACTGTGCCCTGATTTTTTAACTTAGCAACAACTGTTGAGTCATAAGGTGGAATAAAATTATGAAGTATTTTTGAGCCCGCGGTGGTTTTAAGCCCTTTTGTACAGAGCAGGTCTTTAATTCCAAAAGGAACTCCAGCTAAAAGCCCCGGGTCTTCACCCTTGCTAATTTTAGTATCGATTTTTTTAGCTTCATCGATGTATTTTTCATTTAAAGAGATAAAGCTATTAAACTTGCTATCATGCTTTTCAATACGAGAGGCAAAGTGTTGAGCGGCCTCAACGCTGCTTATTTTTTTACTTTTAATTAGTTTTACAATTTCTGTAAGGGGAGTTTGTGTAATATCCATAGGATTTCCTTTTTAAACGACCGGAGGAACTTTAAAGAGATTGCCAACTTTTTCTGGGGCATTCGCGGTGATCTCTTCTGCTGTTGTAAGAGTTTCGACCACATCAGGACGCCAGTAG
>CAYMKD010000132.1:0-7016 GCA_964390435.1 uncultured Pseudobdellovibrionaceae bacterium
GTATCACATAGCTTGGCATATTTTGAATAGAGAATGCCTTACTCTTAGTTTCTTGATTAACTACTTTTTTTCTTTTTGATTTTTTTTGATCTACTTGAACTTTACTAATACCCACAGTGGGAAGATCTATTTTAAACACTCTATTGTTCTGAAGATCCGGTTTTTCTACAGCTTTAAGGTTCATCGTCGGCATGGAGCTTTCAACAGCCTCCTTAGACCAATCCAGGCTCGTATCAAGCACGCCAGATAGAGTGACCTCTAAAGCTTCATTGTCAACTGGAAACTCTTCTGGAGCATCTAACTCAACATTCAAGCTCTTTGTTGAATCAGGACTAAAAAGTTCTTCAGATGGATTCATTTTGATTTCTCTACGATCAAACTCTGGAACCTCCCCAACTCTTAACCACTGACTAAACCCTGTTTTCCAAATATGATCATGATAACTTAATTCCCCGGATTTTAATTTTTGGCTAACAATCTCTGTACTAAAGGGACCCAACTGAACAAATTTAGTCTCAGTTTCTTTATTATGCTTAACCAAGGTAATCCAAGCATCTCCACTTATAACTCCGACGTTTGATGTTGGAGGAGAAATATACTCATGAATTCTAGATGGTTCTTGTGGAGTCCTCCTCTCAAGGCGAGGACAATCTTTAATAGCTAACCACGAGTCCGCTCCCTCTTCGAATACTAAATCTGTCAACTTCAACTGCCCTGATGTTAAAAGTTCTAATATTTTTTGTCTACTAACCGGCCCATGAGCTTTATTATTTTGATTATAATACCACTGCTTTTCGCCTGACATGATCTTACAACCTCTCTTGCTTACTTTTAAAAATAAAAGGTAAATCGTCAGCTACTTCAACTGTTTCTGCATAAAAATTTTCAAAGCCTGTTGCCTCTAAACTATATTGCATAGATTTTTTTACCCAATCAGCTTTTAATGTCCCCTGCCTAATTCCATTGTAAAGCCTTTCCCCCATGATTCCTCCAAGAAGCCTAGCGGCCACAAAATAACTCGACTTATGGCGAGCCTTTGAAATTTGCTTTTTCTTAACCAAGTCGTGAGCCAGTAAACTCTCTCTAAATTTTTGTTCTAAAGCTATTCTGAGCGCCTCAGATCTATGACTATTTAAACCTGTATGTTTAAGGCTTAATTGTAAGTCTGCTAAAGAATCTGTTTTTCTTTTAGGATTAATAATTTTTGTTGCAAGATAACTTATTGCTTGAATCCAAATTTGCAGCAGAAAATCTTCAGGCATTTTCCAATAGAGTCTTTTACGTCCAGATAATTCAGCATGAATATACTCTCCCGCTAGTTGAGCAGCATGGTTAACTGTTGGCTGGGCTAAAAAACCAAGAGAAAGTTGAGGCACATAAAAACTTTGCCCTGCAGAAATCATTTTTTTTGCTAAAGACAACTCTTGTTTACTTAAAATACTGCTTATTTGTGTATAAAAGGCCCCTTCTTCAGCCGAACATACAGCCAGATTATCTTGGTTTAATTTTATTTTAAATTCATGGCATAATAGTTTTACAAAACTACTCACATGATCTGTGAAGTCCAACCCCTCATCCTCGAGTTCCAAATCATACAGACTTTCTAAGTATAACAAATAATTATACCATTTAACCCAGGGAGCTACGGAAAGAACACATGCCGAATTTGGGTTTAATAAAACCACTTCAGCTTGCGATTCTTTGTTCTTTTTTAGAAGATCAAAATAAATCTTCTCTACATTTTGATAAATAGTGAATATACGGCTCTTCTTTAGCTTTGGCATTTGCTGACGAAGTTCAAACGGTAAATGCGCTGGAGCCAAATGCCAGTCCCCAAAAATAATAAAAAACTTATATGCTGGATGCTGCTGAACTATCTGTTTAACTTGCCTTGCAGCCCACTGATCTCTTTTTTTGAGACTTTCAGCACTTCTTTTTTTATAAAATTTATTAATTCCATATACAGGAATTTTATTTTTCTTTGCCCATAAAAAAATTGGTTCATAATGTGACCAAGGAAAGCCCCAATGAGAGTGCCACTGAGATTTCAACAAAAGATCTTTTGTTGAAATCTTATTAGCTAGCCACAAATCGATCCATTTTTGAGATCTCGATTCAAAGCACTCCACTGCTAATACTAAATTAGTTGTTTTAGGTAAGGATCTGAGGATTCTTAAATGTGTTTTTTGCGACTGAGCTAAAGCATGAAAATCGGACATAAACACAAAATCGGCTCGGCACAAAGTATCTATAAGTTTTTGTTTATTAATAGCACGGCCCTTTTTCTTAAAGGCTCTGCTGTATTCTTTCTCATATGCGTAGACTTCATTCTGCCCCCCCAGTAAAATAGCCACCTGAGATCGAACTTGACGATAGAGGTCAAATCTAGTTTGCCACCACTGTCCCCATTCATGCTTCCTTGAAGTACTCATTTATTAATTTTCTCACGGCAAATGATTGATTTCAAATGCGATTACAGTTCTAATGGACCTATGAACACAAATAACAAGAATCTCATGAAATACGTAAATATAGCCTTAATTATCACACTTATAAGCATGGCACTCCACGCTTATTTGGCAAATTCCTACTTCGACCTTCGTTTAGGTTTGTCTGAAAGCAAAAGTCTGTGCAATATCAACCAAACCTTCAACTGTGATGTAGTATCAGCAAGTCGTTACGCTCAATTTGCTGGAATTCCGATGGCCATCTGGGGTCTTGCAACCCATTTAATTTTATTAGTTTTACTTTTAATATCACGCTTGTCTTTAAGCCAATCTAATAGTGCGAATCTTCGGCTCAGCTTCTATGTATCATTATATATTGCTGGAGTTTCAGTTGTGATGGGCTCAATTTCTAGTTTTTATATTGGTAGCCTCTGCCTATTTTGTATAGGTGCTTATCTTCTTTCTTTTATAAATCTAATTTTCATATATCTTGCTCAAGAAAGCTCACCATGGAATTTGCCCTCAAGTTTTAAAGAGCTCTGGCAAAAATCAAGATTCAGCCTTTGGATCCTTATTATTGGTGTTCCTCTAGTGGCCTTTTTAGGCAACCGTATGTTCATGGATGCAAAAGGATACAAGTCAATGGACATCCTTATTAACGATGGGCTTAATGAGTGGCACGCAAGCAAGCAGCACGAGTTTTCTGCACTTCTAGGACTTAAAATGGGGCCAGATAATGCTGTGTTAACTATTACAGAATTTGCAGATTTTGGCTGCCCACACTGTCGTTTTGCCGGCCCCACACTTGAGGCTTTCACTAAATCTCACCCAGACGTACAGTTAATATTTAAAGTTTTCCCACTTGATGGAGTTTGTAATTCAAAAATTCAACATCAGGGAGATGGCCTAAGATGCCAAGCAGCAGCCGCTGTTTTTTGTTCTGAAGAGCTCTCACAAAAAGGTTGGAGTGCCCACCAATGGGTTTTTGAAAGACAAGAAAGCCTCTTTGGTAGTAGCGGCGGCGCTGAGGTTCTAAAAAACCTGGCTGCTGATCTAGATATAGATCAAAATGCACTTAATGATTGCATGCAATCTACAGATACAACTCAAAAAATCCGCTCAATGGCTGAAGAAGGGGCGCTTGCCAATATCCCTGGAACTCCGGCTATTTTTGCTAATGGCCGAACACTTAAATATGGCCAAACCCTACCAATGCTTCAGGCCATTTATGATGAAATAAAAAAGAAATAGAACTATTAAAAGAGTTCAAATAACCAGTTTGCAAACTGTGCCATTAAGTCATCCACTACCAAATAAAAGGTTTTAAACAAACCATTAGAGATCTCAATTGATAAAGCAATTACTAAAATTATAGCAACTGCTTGCATAACTGCACGAACAACCCAAACGGTAGATCGCACGTCTTCAATTCGTAACTCATTTTGAATCTTCTCGATTTTTTTTAAAGTTCTTTGCAGTTCATCAAAATGATCACGAACTTTCTCATTAAGTTCTTGCTGTTTTGCCATGGTAAGCGACTTAATTCCGGGAAAATTTCTCTTTGCCTTGATAGCATGAATTAAATCAACTGAATGATCGATATATCTTTTAATTCTTGGTTTAAATTTAGGGTAGTCAGACTTAGCATTATAAAACTTCTTTAGATCTGCAATAGCCAACTCATAATTTTGCTCAACCACATAGGTCATCACATTATAACGAAGTGAATCAGCCCTGCCATAATCAGAGCTTCCGTCTAATGGTGGAGGTGTTAATGCTGGTAGTCCCATACACAGCTTATCGGCAAAACCATGATATTTATAAGAAAGACTCCTATTATTGAAATATTAGCCTGGACCTTTGTCGAAGTCTTGATCACAATTTTGACATTCACTTACATAAATTGAGATACTAATAATAGGACTAAAGGCTCGCCAAACATCTGCGTCAAGGAGTGACGTTATGCAAATTACAAATGAACTGAGTTTCATTGATGAGGATTTAGCACAATCTGCCTCAGATCCCGATTCTTTTGAGATTTCAACCTTTAATACTAGTCATCTTCCTCAAGAAATTCTCAGATCGAATACTGTTGAATCACTAATTACTCAAAATGAAGATTTAATGGCTCGATTAAAAGTGAGCATTAGAAAAATGGCTCATTTAGAAAGCGAAAATCAAAGATTAAAAGAAGCACAAGAAAGTCTTGATTTAAAGTGCAACTCTCTTTCTGATCAAATCCTCATTTTTAAAGAAAAAGATCAGCTGGCAAAAAGAAAAGTAAATGATTCTGAATTTAAAAAAACTGAAACCGAAGAAAAGCTCAAATTAACAGAAATGGACTACGCTCTTTTACGTCGTGATTATGACAACACTTATCGTCAGTTACGCCGCTTAGCTAGATACCATCAAAAAATTAAAACATTTGTTCGCCCACAAATACGTCTTCAAAAAATAAGCCATCAGAAATTAAGTGAGTTTTGCCTGCAACTGGAAGACAAGCTCTCTACACGTGATGCTTTAATTAAATCTCTTAGAGAACAAATTGGTGAAATTACTAATAATGTTAAAATTCAGATACAAGCTTTCCAACAGCAACAATCTGAACTGGTTGAAAATTTTGAGGCAGAAAAAAACTCACTTTCTGAAGAAATTCGACAACTGACTAGCGAAAAAGAGAATTTTAAACAGCAAGCAGTTAAGCTAGAAGAAGTTCTTCTTGAGCAAGACTCACTACGTAATGACTTAATTGCTCAGGAACGCTCAAAAGCAGAACTCAGAAGTCGTTATGAATCTGAAACAGATGAAATTAAATCAAAATTGGCCATCATTAGATCTGAAAATCAAAAATTATCCTCTGAAAATCAGGTTCTTAAAAGTGGTACAAATGATTTAAACCAGGAGCTCTCTCGCTTTCGAAATGAAAATGAAAATCTTCTTACACAACTTGAAAGCCTTAGACAACTATGGCACGAAAAATCTTCTGAGATGAATCAATTAAAAGCTAATATTGCTGCTTTAGAAAAACTAAATCTTGATTTAAGCCAAAGTCTTAAAACCCAAAGACAAAAAACCCAGGCCATTAATCAAGAAATTAATGATGTTAAAAAGCATTGGAAAACTACTATGGCCTCTGAGAACACTACCCCAGAAGTCACTCAGCGTTTAAGAGAAAATCATATTGAGAAAATAGAGAGACTTGCTTCTTTAATAAATGAGATTCAAAGTATTTCTATGACTCATCAATCTTGAAAACTGAGCATTGCTAGTTCTTCATTATCAAAAATTTGCAGATTCTCAGAAATAATAGAAGGGATGACTTTTTTAAAATCATCGCTCATTGCAACAAGCTTAAGCCCACCACTTTGATTTAGTTTTTGAATGGTTTCACAAAAAGGCTTTATACCTGTTGATCCCACAAACCCTAAGTTTTCAAAATTAAAGATGATCTTTTTTCCAATTAAGTGTGACGTACAGACATGATCAAAGGCTTCTGTTGACTCTAGATCAATCTTGCCTACTAACTCAATTACTGTAATGGTACCAGAAACTTTAATCGATGCTTTCACATAAAATCTATCGGAATTTTAAATTTATTTTTTATGATACTTTTGACTAGAAATAGTTTAATTAATTTAAGGGTGCGTGTCATAAAGCCTGTATCTCTATTGAAAAAGTAAGTGACTTTAGTCTTGCTCACCTATTAAAATTTTTAGGGAGTCAAGCAACTATGAGTGAAGCAAAACCTAAGAACAAACTATTTTCTCGTTTAATTGAAATTATCTCATCACCTATTTCAGTTGGCCTTGTAATAACAATGCTCATTTTTGCAAGCGCACAAATCTATTATGCCTCTCAAGAAGATATTGAGCGCAGTGGCTACAAAGCACACATATATAATGTTGTTGAATGGATTGATCTAAAAATTCTTGACTTAAGATTTATAAGTCGTGGCCCCCAACCTCCTGAAAACAAAATTGGAATTATTGCAATAGACGACGCTTCGCTAGAGGAAATTGGCCGTTGGCCATGGAGTCGAGACAAAATAGCCTTTATGGTAGATCGTCTAATGTCTTATGGTGCTAAAGTCCTAGGTTTTGATATTATTTTTTCAGAGCCGCAGGTTGATAATACTCTGCAGGCCTTAACCCATATTGAGGAGCGGTTTCCAAACCTTAATGCTGAAGTTAAGAGCTTCATTAGTGAAGAAAAAACTAAATTTTTACCAGACCAACAGTTTGCCAATATCATCGATAAATATCGCGATCGCCTAGTATTGGGTTCTTTTAGTGAAGATATCTCTGTTATTACTCATCCTGTCAGAGATATCTGCTACCATGAAGCTTTCAAAAGAACTGATGCATATCAATCTGTTGAATCAGAAGAGTTGCCTATTTTTGTTATAGATGGAGCAGATCGATTTGCCAGTCTCCAAGAAAACGAGGCTCTTCTTAAAACTTTCTCCCAAGTATTTACTGATATTCAAAATAATAAAACTCAAGATTTTTTAACAAACAAAGTTCATAAAACAAATATTGTTCAACTCACGCATCAAGAAAATGCCCAGCT
>CAYMKD010000133.1:0-6949 GCA_964390435.1 uncultured Pseudobdellovibrionaceae bacterium
ATATCATAAACAACTTTCTCGCCTGTTGGTAAAATCACTGTTTTTTTACCATTCTCAACAATAATAGAAGGAGTTACTTTGCGAGGGAAAAAATATAAATGACTAATGCGAGTGGTAGCGCCACTTCCATTCACACCGTCAGTAATAACAAGTTGCATATTTTGGCGTGCTTGTTCTTTATACTTAAAAGCAAATCCACGGATTTTCTTATTGTTATCCTCTTTATGATAAAGTTGAAATTCATCAATCTTCCCACTATTATCACTTGTACAAGCATCATAACCTTTACCATTGCGGGTTTTACATGCTACGTAGCTACAGCTATAATTTGTATTGCTATCTTTAACAGGCTCATAAGAAAGTCCCTCTGTATAAGTTCCTGGAGAGAGCTCTGTTTCATCGATTTTAGATCCTGTGCGGTCAATAGTTATTCCATCCGCAGACTCAGTACTAGATCCTGTACGATCTATCGAAATGTCTTCAGTTGCCTCACCTGCTAAGGCAATATCACATTCAGTACAAGGCACTGGTGGCTCATCGGTTTGTGTTACTTTTTTATTACCCTTAGCGATAAGTGCTGTAAGAACTGCTAATAAACCAACTCCGCCAGCTACACCTAAACCAATATAAAGTCCTGTTTTAGGATATTTCTTTTCTTTTGGCTGCGCCAAAGGATCACCAACAACTGCGTTGTCATCTGAGTCATCATTTGAATTATCAGTCGTTTTTTCTAACTTACTTGAAGGAGCCGCAGGAATTGCAGTTCCTGTACTACTGGGACTGCGCCCCGAGTCAGAAACACCCGGCCCCCAATGTCCGAAATTCAGCACCATCAGAAGAAAGGTGGCCACTAAAATAAAGATGAGCAACTGCGACTTTTTCATTGTTCTACTTATCGGTAAGCCATGTCTACGGCTTTAAGGATTCAGACCAAAGTCTTGAGGATTTTCCTTTATTTAGACTTAGGACTAGTGATAGGTCTAGTTCATGGCTAAGAATAAAACTCGAACTATCTTTACCTGTCAAAACTGCGGAGCACAACGCCCCAGATGGGAGGGGCGCTGCAATGACTGTGGCTCATGGAACTCTTTTGTTGAAGAGCTTAGCAATCCAGAACCCACCCGAGGCTGGGCTATTGGAGCCTCTAGCTCTGTAAAGGGCCCTTCATCGGTAGCAACTTTATCTCTTGATCAACAAGTAGAAGCCATTAGGTGTGATCGCTTGCCTACGGGATTTTTAGAATTGGACCGCGTTTTAGGTGGCGGCTTAGTAAGTGGTAGTTTTGTTCTCTTAGGCGGCTCCCCTGGAATTGGCAAAAGCACTTTGCTTATGCAAATGGCCGGTGGCCTTGCTAAACAAAAAGCAAAAGTTCTTTATATTTCTGCTGAAGAAAGTGTGGCGCAAACAGGCTCTCGCGCTCATCGCCTTGGAGTTTTTGAAAAAGACGTCACCATTGGCAGCGAAAGCAATTTAGCTGAGATCTTAGCTTTAGCGAGAAACCAAAAACCGCAAGTTCTTATTGTGGACTCTATCCAGAGTGTGTTTTTACCAGAACTTAGCCAAGCGCCTGGATCTGTTTCTCAGGTTCGTGAGTGTGCAGGCCAACTTATGATGCTCGCCAAAGTTGAGAACATCACAGTCATTCTCATTGGTCATGTTACTAAAGATGGCAACATTGCAGGCCCTAAAGTACTTGAACACATGGTGGACTGTGTGCTGTCCTTTGAAGGCGATATGGCTCAGCAGTTTCGCCTGCTTCGTTCAATCAAAAATCGATTTGGTGCTACACACGAGTTAGGCGTCTTTCAAATGCAAGGTCAAGGACTCAAAGAAGTAGACAATCCTTCAGAATTATTTTTAGAAGACAACTCAGGAGATAAAATTGGCTCAGCTGTTTTTGCCTCACAAGAAGGCAGTCGCCCTCTTCTTTGCGAAATTCAAGCTCTCACAGTTTCATCATATTTAAATACTCCTCGAAGAACCTCACTCGGCATTGATATTCAAAGACTTCATATGCTTGGTGCGGTGGCTGAAAGACATCTTGGTATGAAGTTAGGCCAGGCCGATATCTTTATAAATGTGGTCGGCGGCCTTGAAGTCAGCGAACCTGCGGCGGATGCTGCTGTGATGGCAAGTTTGATCTCAAGTTATCAAAATCTTAAGCTACCAGATAAAACAGCGATTTTTGGTGAAATTGGTCTAACTGGTGAAATCCGCGCTGTCGCTTTTGCTGATAGCCGTGTTCGCGAAGCTCAAAAATTGGGCTTTGAAAAATTCATTATTCCTAAACGAAATCAAAAGCACTTAAGCGAACTTAAGCTTAAACCTGAGCAAGTTATCTATGTACATGATGTTGGCTCACTGGCTAAAAGCCTTCTTGGTAATGCGACAAAGCCTCATCGCAAAACCCAAAAATCTCCACAATTAGAAGCTTAAATTTAGCTAAAAGACTTTTAACTTCTACCTCAAACCATGGCCTCAATATTGAATATAGGTTAGCTGGAGACTTGTTTAGTTCTTTAAGTCGAATTAATCGATAGCTAAGGAGCAAAAATAAGCCTCTATATGCCAAATTTTGGCAAAACAGGAGTACGTCATGAAGAGTTTTAATTTATTAATACTAAGCCTATTTTTAGCAAATTCTGCTTGGGCGCAATCACCTAAGATCTCAAATATTGAACTCTATGCTCTACAAAATGAACTAAATAGCCATGGCGAGTTTTCTGGTCTTCTTATCATTACTGAAGGTATCGGAAAACCTCGAGCCACAGATGCTCTAAATCAAATCACAAACCCTAAAATATTAAATACGATTAACTTTGGTATCACGCGATCAGCAAAAACCTGGAAGGGTGATACCTTTAAAGTCATCAGCTTTGATTTATATATTGATAACGAAAAGCAAAGCCAATCATTACTTCTTACTGGGAAACAAAATCTTAAAATTCAAAAGGATGGTAAAGAAATCTCACTTCCTTGCAAGGTAAACTATAATCTTGTTGATGCTTTAACGCCCAATTTATAATACTTAATTTATGCAAAGACCTTGCATGATAATCTTATCAGTCCACGAAAAAAAACCGTGGCTCGTCAAGTACTGAGAGCTAATACCACTTACTGTACCATTGGGACATTGATTTTTAAGATCAGTATAGGCTTGATCTACATACTGAGTATCAAAAGCGAAGCCTAAAATAATCTTTTTTGAAGCTTCTGATTTAACAACTGTACCTTTTGAAGCTTGTACATAAGGCCTAAAATCAGAAAAACTAACAACGTGCACACTATGTGTGCAGTTTGTTAGAAAAACTAAAGCAAATATTAAAAAAAGAGAATTAAGTAATTTCACTCCCACTCTCCTTACAGTGCTGAATCAGACTCAGAGTCTAATTCACTTGATGGTTTGCGAGGCCCCTTTTTTATGCTTGCTGTACTTTTAGCCTGAATACAATAACCCGTGGCAGTGATCTTTCTACGATGAGCAAGAAAATAAAATGTTAATTCATCTTTAGTTAGAACTCCACTGACAACTCCATTAGGACACTGATCACGAAGATCTTTAACCAAGAGATCTACATAGTCGTTATCAAAGTTAAAGCCTAAAAAGATAAATCGAGATGTTTCTGCCCGCACTTCCTTATCTCGCTTAACTGGAATGGAAGTTAAAGAAACTGTTTTTAAACTGGTGCAACCAGCAAAAAAGATACCCATTATTATTAAAATAAGATTTTTCATAAATTCACCTTTATCTATTTGAAGCTGTTTTAATTGGAGTTGCACAATAGCCTGTTACTTTCACAATTTCTCCACTGATGACAGGATACTTTCTGGATTCTCGAACACTCATAAGCCCCGTAATAAAACCATTAGGACAACGAGATCTTATCACCTTTTCAAGATCCTTAGCATAATCGGGAACAAAAACTGGCGTCCCCGTACGAGGGCCCATTTGGAATAATTTAATGATGCCAATAGCACGATCGGCCTGTTCTTTTCCTCGATCATTCATAAGAGTTTTAGCAATCCCCTTAGCTTGATCAATATCTATACCTGTCTCACTGACTTTAACATCAAAGTGTGTATAGGTATAAGCTTGACGATTATCTACTTCACCAACTTGAACATGGTGTAAAACTGCACATGAAGACAAAATAAAACTCATCATTAAAAGACTTATCAATTTCATATTTCAAAAGCCTCCCATTCGCTTAAGCCTTTTGCAAGGCCTTCTGCCATGTTTCGAAACGTTTTTTTCTTTGCGATAAATTCATTTGCGGTTTAAATTCTTTATCTTTTTGCCAAATTTTTTGAATTTCTTTTTGATCTTTCCACAAGCCTACTCCTAAACCTGCTAAATAAGCAGCCCCCAAAGCTGTTGTTTCAATCATTTGTGGACGTACAATAGGAACACCAAGATAATCCGATTGAATTTGCATTAATAAATTATTAGCTGTAGCTCCCCCATCTACTTTAAGGGTTTTTAATTTCTTTTTTAAATCCCTTTGCATTGCTAGCAAAATATCTGTGTTTTGTAACGCCATGGCCTCAAGAGTTGCACGAGCAATATGGGCCTTTGTACTTCCACGTGTTAATCCGCAAATAACTCCTCGGGCATCAGCCCGCCAATGAGGTGCTCCAAGCCCAGTAAGTGCTGGTACGAATTCAACTCCACCACTATCGGGTACTTGATGGGCTAAAGATTCCACTTCACTGCTGGAGTGAATAATTCCCAAGCCGTCTCTTAACCATTGCACAGCAGCCCCACAAATAAATGCACTTCCCTCTAATGCGTACTGCATTTTTTGCTTCGGCAGTCGCCAAGCCACAGTGGTGAGCATACGATGCTTAGAGTGAACAGGCTTCTCCCCAGTATTAAGCAGTAAAAAGCTTCCCGTACCAAAAGTACACTTGGCTTCACCAATGGCATAACAAGCTTGACCAAAAAGAGCTGACTGCTGGTCGCCGGCAATTCCACTTATAGGAATGCCATCTGGCAAAACCTCAAGGCCTTTGGTGTAAGAAAATACACCAGAAGAGTCACAAATTTCAGGCAACATTGAGATAGGTACAGAAAAGAGTTTTGCAAGCTCTGAGTCCCACTGCCCTGTATGAATATTCATAAGCTGAGTTCGTGAAGCATTGCTCACATCTGTTTTATGAGCTGCACCTTGGCTCAGTCGCCATAATAAAAAACTATCAATAGTGCCGGCTGCAAGCTCTTTATTTTTGGTACGTTGCTTGGCTCCAGGCACATGATTTAAAATCCAATTTATTTTGCTAGCAGAAAAATAAGGATCAATCACTAGACCTGTTTTTTTACGAATAAGATTTTCTTTACTCTGACGTTTAAGTTTTTCGCAAAAGCTCTGGGTGCGACGGCACTGCCAAACAATGGCATTATAAATTGGGCGATGACTGTGACGGTCCCAAACCACAACCGTCTCACGCTGATTGGTGATTCCAAGGGCTATGATTTGTTTGCCATCAACTTTTGCTTCTTTGAGTGCTTCACGAATGGTTTTTAAAACACTTTGCCAAATGTTCTCAGGATCATGCTCTACCCAACCTGGCTTTGGATATATTTGTGGATACTCGGCATTGATTTTTGTTTTAATTCTTCCGGACTCATCTACCAAGACAACCGTCGTGCCCGTCGTTCCTTGATCAATTGCTAGTACATATTTAGACATAGTATTTGAAACCCCTTGTTAATATAAGATACCTTATAGATATGGATAAATTTGATCAATTACTTTACCGCCACTTTCCGCACCTAGTGATGGAAATCATGAAGCGCTACTTCAGGCTGGAAGTTGAGGGCATGGAGCACATTCCCAGCAAAGGCCCCGCCATTATCACTCCAAATCATTCGGGTTACTCGGGCTTTGATGCTCTGATTTTAGCCCATGAAATCAATCAACAAACAGGACGCATTGCCAGAGTTATGATGCACCACTTTTGGTTTTTAAATGAGTTTTCCTCTACAGCAGCACAAAAAATTGGTTTTGTTGAGGCCACTTTCACTAACGGTCTTAAACAATTATCCAAAAATAATTTACTTATTTTATTTCCCGAGGGCGAATACGGGAATTTTAAGACTTCGGCTAAAATGTACGAGCTACAAGAATTTAGACGTGGCTTTGTAAGTCTTGCTCTTGAAAAGCAATGCCCCATTGTACCCTGTTTAATTATAGGTGCTGAAGAAAGTCATATTAACTTAAGTCAAATTAAACTAGGTAAACGATTTGCTAAAATGGTGATGCCATTGCCACTTAATATAATCCCACTACCTGTAAAGTGGAAAATTAAATTCTTACCCCCCATTCACTTACCCTACACAGCAGATAAGGTGGATGACCGAGAATTGGTCAGAGAAATTTCAAGCAGCGTGCGAGAGCAAATGCAAAGGGCTTTAAGAGAAGAAATTAAAAAGCGCCCTTCATGGTTTGGTTTTTTAAAATAAAAAAGGCTCTTGCAGAGAGCCAAGAGCCTTTAAAATTAAGTTATATGAATCTCAAAAAACTAGAATATGTAGCGACCGCGAAGCAAGAAGCCTTGTAGTTTTGCACTATCGTAAGTAATAACATCCGTTCCTCCAGAAAAAGAGGCCATGCGATAAATACCATCAACTGCAAAGTTATTAGCAAAGGCAAATGTGGCACCAAACTGGTAACCAAGCTTACCTTTCCAAGTTCCGCCAGCAATATTTTTAACTTGTGGAACATTGTAGTTAGCGCCACCAAGAAGAGAAAACTTCTCAGTTAAAGGAAGGTCAGCTTGACCATAGAACTGCCAATAGCTTACTTCTGGCTTAGGGTTAGCTACAGTTGGATCTGTTGGCTGACCATTTAAAGTTATTTTCTTTTTATCTAAAGTCCGCGCGAATTCATAACCAGCACCTAAACTAATGCCAATACCCATATCAAGTCTTGTAACCTCATACTCACCA
>CAYMKD010000134.1:0-6933 GCA_964390435.1 uncultured Pseudobdellovibrionaceae bacterium
GCAGCTAAGCGTACGGGAAAATCTGTTGAGCAAATCGAAGAAGCTTGGAGACAGGTGACTCCAATGGGAAGATTTGCAGAGCCTGAAGAGTTGGCTCACGCAGTATTATTTTTGGCAAGTCCTCAATCTGGCTTTATCACAGGGATTAATTTGCCTGTAGATGGGGGAAGGACTCCTACGCTATGAAGTCAGATATCTTTCTCTCTATTTGTCAAACAGAAGTGGATGGTCACACTCCTTCAGAGAGACAAATGTTTTTAAATTTCTTTGACCAAGTAAGGCTTGCTGATGAGCTTGGTTTTGGGACTGCCTGGGTTGCAGAAACCCACTTGTCTTGCCAAGTACAGAAACAAAATCCAGACGCTGTGATCCCTCATTTTAAAGGAGAGATTGGGCTTAATACAGATATTTTGCAAATGGCACATATGGTGTTCTCGCAAACTAAAAAAATCAATGTAGGCTCTGCTATTAGAAATATTTTGTGTAATGGTGGGCCTATTGCTCATGCTGAAGCTGTGAGAACTTTTTTGAGTTTACATGGGCTGAATGCAAAAGAGACAAGAAAATTAGAGCTTGGATTTGCTGCAGGAAGGTTCCCTTTTTCTAATACACCTTACGGGATTAAACCTCGCAGTGAATTTGAAAAACTCACTTGGGATGTACTTAAAAATAAAATTTTTAATCAAGCAACTGAGATTTTCTTAAGATTTTTAAAAGGTGAGAAGTTTTCTATTAACGAAGTCAGCCCAATGAAGCTTCGTCAAAAAGATTTTAGGAGCTTAGAGTTGTGGCAAAAGGCTTATGATTTTGCAAAAAGTGAGAAGAGCCAACTCTATAAAGTTCTAGGAGAAGAAATTGAAGTGAGTTCGTTTTATGATTTTGGTCAAGTAGGGGTCATTCCTTTTGAAGCTCCCCTTGAGAACTTGCGTTTGACCATTGGTAGTCATGATCCTGAAGTGCAAATAATGGCAAATAAGCATTTACCAGTAGGTGTGTTTAATTTATCAATTACACCTCCAGAAATTATTGAAGAAACTCATAAACGAATGGCTGAACACTATCACGCAAGTGGTGGTTCTTGGAGACGAGATCTCATGCCAAGAACAGTGCTTTTATTTATTGATGATACAGAAGGGTTTAGCGACGAACAAAAAATGACAAAAGCCAAAGACCAGGCTGAGAAAGCATGGCGAAACTATTGGCTTGCGATGGAGAAAACTCTTGATCCCAAAAAAGTAGAAGGTGCTGTTAGTAATACGATCTATGGACATCCCAAAGCAGTGACCGAACAAATCATGGCAAAGTATCATCCTGAAGATCGATTGATGTTATGGTTTGATTTTAATAACCACGATAGCGAAGCGGTTAAAAATAGTATGCGAGCTTATATGCAAAAAGTAGCTCCTAATTTACCGAGTTAGATTTATGCAAAAATTATTAAACTTTATAAATAACGAATACGTCTCTCCAAAAAGTCAAAGCTATTTGCCAAACTATATGCCAGCAACGGGAGAAATTTATAGTGAGCTTGCTGACTCCGATGCAAGTGACGTGCAAATGGCTTTTGAGGCTGCACAAAAAGCCTTTCCGGCATGGGCAAAACTTAGAGTACAGGATAGAGCTTCTTACTTAAATCGTTTGGCGGATCTCATTGATGAAAATTCAGAAAAATTAGCCAAAGCTGAATCAATAGATCAGGGAAAACCCTATTGGTTAGCTAAAGAAGTAGATATTCCTAGGGCTGCAAGTAATTTTAGATTTTTTGCCAATCAAATTTTATTAGATTCTCAAGAATCTTATGATTTAAATGGTCAAGCTCTGAGTTATGTTATTAGAAAGCCAGTGGGCGTTGTTGGGCTTATTTCTCCTTGGAACTTACCACTCTATTTACTCACCTGGAAGATCGCGCCTGCCATTGCTGTTGGCAACACTTGTATTTGTAAACCTTCTGAGATGACTTCGATGACAGCTTTTATGTTAGGTGAGCTTATAAAAAAAGCTGAAATCCCAGCTGGAGTGATTAATATTATTTTAGGTTTGGGATCTAAATGTGGTGAGGCTATTGTCACGCATCCAAAAATTTCTCTTATCTCATTTACGGGTGGCACTGTGACTGGCAAAAAAATTATGCAGCAGTCAGCTCCTTATGTAAAAAAACTGGGCCTTGAACTTGGTGGAAAAAATGCCAATATTATTTTTTCTGATTGTGATTTTGAATCCACACTTAAGATGACTCTTCGTTCTAGTTTTCTGAATCAAGGCGAGATTTGCCTATGTGGTTCAAGAATTTTGGTCGAAGAACCTATATATGATAAGTTTGTAAAAGAATTTGTAGCCAAAGTGCGTGAGCTTAGAGTGGGTGATCCGCAAGAAAAAAGAAACTTTCTTGGAGCTCTGGTGAGTAAAGAACATCTTGCAAAAGTTAAATCTTATGTGGAGCTTGCACAAAAAGAAGGCGGCAAAATTGAAACTGGGCTTGAGGCTTTAGATTTGCCAGAAAAATTTAAAGGTGGGTACTTTATGCGCCCTACAGTTATCACGGGTTTGAACTCTCATTGTCGTGTGATGCAAGAGGAAATCTTTGGTCCAGTAGTAAGTATTGTGCCGTTTAAAACCCAAGATGAAGCCTTAGAAATTGCCAATAGTGTGGAGTATGGTTTATCGGCTAGTGTGTGGACTGAGAATTTAAGTAAAGCTCATTATATGGCACAAAATTTAGAAGTTGGAACAGTATGGGTAAACACATGGATGCTAAGAGACTTACGAGTGCCTTTTGGTGGTAAAAAAATGTCAGGTCTTGGGCGCGAAGGCGGCAAGCACTCTATTGATTTTTACACCGAGATGACTACAATATGCGTTTCTTTATAAGTGCTGGGTTTGCTTTGTTTTGTGCTGTCGTATAAATGCAGCATCACAAAAAGAAACAGAACTTGGTACTAAGGAGGATAAATGAAAAAGGGGAAAATAGTTTTAGGAGCTTTAGCGCCTCATCCACCACATTTAGTTTATGCTGAGAACCCTCCTCAAAATGAACCAAAAGCGGAATGTGGTTGGGAAACTTTACGTTGGGCTTATGAGCGCTTAAGAAAAAATTTAGCTAAAAAAGATTATGATGTTATTATTGTACTCTCGCCACACTGGCGAACTTATGTGGGCACTCATTTTTTAGGAGTTCCTCACTTTAAATCTTTATCGGTCGATCCGATCTTTCCAAATTTATTTCGTTATAGTTATGATCTTAAAGTCGATGTGCCACTAGCTGAGCAAATTTGTGAGCTAGCTGGAAAAAAGGGTTTACCCACAAAAATGATGCGCAATCCGCATTTTAGAGTAGATTATGGCACCATCATTTCTTGTCACATGACAAACCCAGATTGGGATAAACCCATTGTTGGGATTTCCTCACATGCTGGAGCTCACTATTTTAGTGTCGATGTAATGCAAGAGGAAATGAGAGTTTTAGGCGAAGCCACAAGAGAAGCCATCGAAAAAAGTGGTAAGCGAGCGGTTTTACTTGCGAGCAATTCACTTTCTCACAGGCATTTTACGACAGAGGCCGACGTTCCAGAAGACATGAGTCGAGAGCACATTTATCATCATGGTCAATATTTGTGGGATATGCGCATGATTGATTTAATGAAAAAAGGTCATGCTCAAGAAATTTTAGATTTAATGCCAGACTTTACGGAGCAAACCATTGCTGAGACTGATGGTGGCGCTTTAACTTGGTTGCTCTCAGCCCTTGGTGTGCCCAGTTATCCTGCGGAGATTCATGGGTATGGTACGGTTATTGGGACTGGTAATGTGGTTGCTGAGTGGGATCATGAAGCCCATGGGGGTCTGTGATGAGTGTCATTAGAGCTTTTGTTTTACCAGGTTTACCACAACCGTTGTTAGTGCCGCACTTAAATGCAGGTTATCAACGTTTAAAAAATGCTTTTATAGAAGTGAAAAATCAAATCGAGCAAAGTGATGCCGATGTTATTTTAATCTACAGCACGATGTGGCCAAGTGTGATTGGCCATCAAATTCAAGCAAGACCTGAGCCTGAGTGGACTCATGTAGATGAAGAGTTTCATGATTTGGGTGAGATTCATTATAAGCTTCGTATTGATAGTGAGTTTGCCAAAGCATACGTAGAAGAATCTAAGTCCCGTGGATTGCAGTGTCGAGCGGTGGATTATAAAGGTTTTCCAATTGATACAGGTTCTGTGGTTGCTTTAAAACTGATCAATCCTAATAATCGTCTGCCAGCAGTGATTGTTTCTAGTAATGTGTATGCAGATCGTGCGGAGACCATGGTTCTTGCTAAAGCCGCCGTAGAAACTTTAAAAAAACAAAATAAAAAAGCCATTGCGATTATTATATCTACTTTATCAAACAGACTGCATCAGACATTTATAGATCCAAAGGATGATGTGGTTCACTCTCTTAAGGATCAAGAGTGGAACACTAAAATTTTGGAGTTTTTAGAAAAAGGCAGACTTGAAGATGTCGCACAATTATCACGACAAATTCACCGTGAAGCTAGAGTAAAAAAAGTTTCAAACTTTAAGCCTTTTTGGTGGCTATCAGGAGTGGCTGGAAGTCACAATCGCTATACCGGTGAAGTCTTAGCTTATGAGCCTGTGTGTGGGGCTGGGTGTGCTGTTGTGGGTTTAACGCCTGCACCACAAGCGGCTAGAGATCTAGAGTTTGATGAAGAGAGTCCTGATGTTTATGTGGGAGATCGTAATGTGTTAGCACCTTCGCTTGAGTCTCTTGGTGAGATGAGCTCACATATGCAGAAATCGACTCATGAAGATGACATGATGTGATAAGCAAAAGGTACCTGGTACCTTTTGTCCTAAGGAGATAAATGAAAGATTCAAAAGTTTACCCAGTGAGTCCTTTTGGTGATCAAGTGCCGGGGATCCCCACAGGAAGAGATGTGGAGTGGGAGCCTCTTGTTGATTATCGTAGAAATGGTGTGAGTGAAAATACCATTCACGGTGCCATTGCTTGGTACAGTGGTGATAAACTCATTCACTCTTTTGGTGGCAATGTGCTTTGTTATGGCCGAAGCATGATGAAGTTGCTCTACATGAAAGTTTTCACAAAAGAATTACAAGACACAACAACTTGGCAACAAAAAGCAATCAGTGTTTCAAGTCACAATGGAGCAGCGGAGCATATCGAAGCAGCGCAATCGCTTTTAAGTGAAGGTGAGTGGGGGCTCATGCTCACACCACTTGATTTACCCTTAGTGCAATTTGGAAGACAAGTGCGCAGACCAAGGCGTTGGTTTAATAATTCCTCTGGACATCATGCAGCTATTTTGCTTGGTTGCAGGTTAAAAGGTTGGAGTCGTGCGGGATACACTTTACCTAATCACGAGGTTTTTAAAAATTATCAACAAGTCGTTAAAAAGTATTTAGGCAAAGATTGGCAAGCTTTAAGAATAGCTAGAGATGGCGATGGTTTGCCAACAGTTTCTATGACGGTGAATGAACTTGCTAAGTGTTACGCAGGTCTAGCACGTGACAAAAATGAAGATTGGATATGGGAGTCCATGGTGAGGCATCCAGATTTGGTTGGAGGTTTTAATCGTCTAGATACAACGATTATAAAATCCACTCACGGAAAAGTCATAGCCAAAGAAGGAGCTGACGGTCTCTTAGGAATGGCCATTGAACATCCTGATTATCCTAAGGGACTTGGCGTGGTTATAAAAATAGCTCATGGTTGGAATCCACAGGCGACATGGTATATTGCCCGAGGGATTTTAGGGGTGTTAGATATGGAGCTTCGAAACCCTTATCCGCTTAAAAGACAAAAGGCTTTTTTAGTTCCAGGAATTGCACCAGATAAATATTTGAAGAAATTATCACAAATATATACTTGGGATGAGTGGGATCCAGACCACGATCGATGGTATTTTAACCCTGAGTTATCTTAAGTAAAGAGGTATAAAATGAATGATCATGTCATGGCACCAAAAGCACCAGAACCGGTAGGAGCTTATCCTCACGCAAGAAAAGTAGGGGAGTTTGTATTTCTCTCTGGTGTGGGGCCTAGAAAGCCAGGTACAAAAGAAATTCCTGGAGTTAAGATGGATGGTGAAGGTCATATTCTTAGTTATGATATTGTGGCGCAAACTGAGTCTGTAATTGAAAATATTAAAGTAATTCTTGAAGCATCGGGTAGTTCTCTGGAAAAAATAGTAGATATTCAGGTTTTTCTAACAGATATGAAGGCAGACTTTAAAAAATTTAATGAAACTTACGCCAAATATTTTACAAATGCTGGGCCGACTCGAACAACCGTAGAGGTTGGCGCACTGCCAACCTCCATCAATGTTGAGTTTAAAGTTATCGCAATAATTTAGTGTTTCTTTTTAGTTGTAGCTGTGGGTTCAACTATTTTGTAGTGACCAGCCTTTTCAACTGCTGAAGCTATTTTTGTTTTATCAAGTGCAGTACCCTCTTTTGTAGATACAGTGATGTGACCTACTTCTACTTTGCACTCGGTGATTCCTTCGAGGTGACATACTTTTGCTTCAATGTTTTTTATACAGTCTTCGCATTTCATTCCTTTAACGTCATAGGTAGCTGTTTCAGCCAAGGCAAAAGATGAGAATAATAAAATAGCAACTAGCACACGCATAAGAGCTCCTTTGTGTGTTGTAATTAGTTATGAGCTAAAAGTTTACAAAAGCCATGACCCTAGGTCACTAATTAGAGTTAATCGAAGTGGAGTCGAGTGAAAAAATAAGCTTACTAATGCAATGCGTCGCGTAATTATGCCTGCTTACATGGTTCCTCTTTTATAAGAAGCAAAATAATGTTGAATGAAATCAAAAGCCTCAGTATAAAAGTGAGCTTACACTCAACCGCCACGGGGTGGTAGTTAAGTTGGTTATAACGTCCGCCTGTCACGCGGAAGGCCGCGGGT
>CAYMKD010000135.1:0-4512 GCA_964390435.1 uncultured Pseudobdellovibrionaceae bacterium
CTTAGTTAATTCAAAATAGGATAGAGCTCTCTCTTTTTTATAAATATTTAATAACGTAAGGCTCTCAACCATATCTTCTATAAAACGATCTAAATAAGGCCTAGTGGAAGGTTCAAATATTCCATTGTCCCGAATAAAGTAACGGAAAAATAAAAATCGATTGTATACGGTTCCAAGCATTTCAAAATAAATTTGGCTCTGCTTGGGCTTCATTAAAGTATTTTGCTGACTAAATAGTATCTGCTTAAGAGTAACAACAAATGGTTCATATAATTTAAACTCAAAGTCCGATTCAAAGAGTTTTGCTAAAGACTCAATAAAGTCCATCATATGAGCAAGATCATAAGTTTCAACGAACTCCGCAGCTATCATTTGTGTAAATTCTAAAACAGCTTTTTCGTTTGCTTTAAACTCCTTTATATTTTTGGATGGAGAGCTTGAGGATGGTTGCCACTTAATCAAAAGAAATTCACGCACTTCATAAAATTTATCAACTAAACTAAAAATTCTAGGTAATTTTGTTTGTAAAGACTTAATGTCATCTGAATTAAATGCCTGCTCTGTTCCACCTATCACACTCTTTTTTAAAATAAGAAATTCACTCCAAAACTTTTCTGTCATAGACAGTTCTGGCAATATTTCTTGAAGTTTTAAAATAAAATCATACAGTTCAGCACTTGAAAGCTCTTGTGTCGGTCTGTACACAAGCAAACCATTAAGCCAGTCTAAGCTTCCAACCACCCAGCTTATTAGAGCGGAATTATCTGCTGGTGGGAAATATTCTAAATCTAAGTATTGTGAGTAAACCCGACTTAACTCAAGAAAAAATCCGCGCATTTGTTTAACTTGTACAACGCTCGTGTTATCTACAAATTGAAGCTGTTTAAAAGTAATTAATAGCTTCAATGCCGAGCTGACTGCATTTGTTGTTGATGGCCCCGAGAGCACTTCTATTTCTTTAACAAAAGAAATTAAATCTTTAAGATCATATGCTTGTTCAAATAGAGTAGCTGCATCTACAGATATGGACTCAAATTCTGCCACATGTTTTTTGAATTCAGATTTAGGATCACTGGCGGGTGGCACCCAAGCTCCAGAAAGCCAATCAGTCTCAGCAAGGACTCTCACTGTGAGACCTTCCACGCTTTTTAGCTTTTGTCCCACTAACTCTGCATCTTGGCTTGTCCAGTATTCAGAAGATCCACCAAAAAAAGCAGCTTTTAACTTCATTGCCTGCACAATAAACTCATCACTAAACTTTAAAACCGGAGAGAATTTTGCAAAAGCATCAAGTACATTTTTAATTTCAGCTCTAGTTAAGGTAGAATCTGGTTTTTGATTTAAAAAATCAACTAATCCAGAGAAGAAGTCCCTAACAGCCTCACTCCAATAAGCGATACGATCCCCTTGATCCGAGGACTTAGAGATAAAATAATCAAATCTTAAATATTGAATGTAGCCCCGGCTACCAATGAGCAAAAAGCGACGCCACTCACCACCTCTAACAAGATCAGCATCTCCACCTGCAAGAGCCACTTTCAAACTCTCTACAACAGGCCAATACATCTCAACTTTTTTTGTAAATTGCCAATTTCCTTGCCAGAGTTTTTCTGCTTCTTTAAGAAAACTTACAAAGTCTCTCAATCTATAACTTTGATTTTTAGCTTCTAGGAGTTGTGACATTTCAGTAACGGCTTGCTGTAAAGCCATATTAGCTTTTTCGAACTCTTTAATACTCTCCTGTGGAGAGCTATTTTCAATCCACTTGCCATTCAAAATAGGAATGTAGGGAATAAGTTTAACACTCAATACTTTTATTTTTTCAAAAAAATCTATGGTTTCAAAAATCTCAATACGACTAAGCTCATCAGGCTTACCACCAAGAAAAAGAACCTTAAATCGCATGAGTTCAGTTAAAAAACTATCACTGATTCTAAGTTCACCTAAAAAATAGGTTTCAAAAAAATTAGCAATTTCACGTGCCTTATAAACTTCAGCATTAGCCCCTTGAGTATTCTTACTAAACGTCACCAAAGCATTCTGTGCACAAGACCACATATCCTCTACTTCTGCAGCTTTGGCTGTTCCCTCAAAATAAGACTCAATAACAGGCAATACATTAGCCAAGCACTGTGTATCAGATCCTTCAATTTTATTAATAGACTTTGCTGGGGGATCTTCGTTTAAAGGAAGTTGGCAAGCCACTAAAGATAAGCAGCTTAGCATAAGAATAACATTCAATAGTTTTTTAAAAAACATAGGTTACTCCAGCGTAAGCTCTGTCATTGGCTCTTTGTTGGTTTAAAAAACCATTGCTAGTATTTGTTTTTTCATCACCAGTAACTCCAAGTATGTCTGCTCCTGCAAGAAGTCCCCATGACTTATTTGGAAAGTATTTAAGCTCAGCTGTAATCAATAATCCTTGTTGTTCTGTATCAAACGTATAAGATAAATCACCTAAAACAGGACGATACTGAATTCTAGCAATAGCAGCACTGACTCCAACACCATAAGCTTTGGTAAAGCGAAATCTTGGCCCAAAAACGGACTCTGTTTTAGTTCCATCAATAGATTCGTCATAAACTTCACCACCATTTAAACTCAGCCAACGACCACTGACCTTAAATGGCTGTCCAAGCCAATAAGCAAGCTTCATATTACACTGAGCACTTTGCGCCTGAGTCGCCCCAAGTTGTTGGGTTTGCCAATCCTCTTGGTTTTCCGACTTATCTGGATTTTCTTGCAACCATGAATAACCACAATCCCAATTTTTTTGCCTAAACCCGAAATCTGCACTCACTAATTGATGACGAGTTACAAAAGGACGAATCTGCACTCGTCCCACTGGTTTTGGGTCATTTAGTATGAGCTTATTACTGTAGCGGTACACTATGGTGTTGAGAGGCTTATCCGCGTAAGCTCCTTTAACCCAAAAGCCCTGGGCAGGTTTCCACTGTACATAGACAGCCGAGCCCTGTTGAGAAACAATGTCTTCAACTGGTGGCACTTTTAAATCATATTCAACGGGAGTTTCTTTATCGTTAATGTCTACAGTTGTGCTAGGCGAAGAAAACCAACGACTCTCAGACTCTAACTTTCCATCTTCATTGCGAACAGGTGCTGTTTGACTTGGAATGTATGTATACGAAGCCCATACACCAAACTCAAAACCATTCTTACGCCATGCTGCCCTTGCTCCCGTCAATCCCTCACTAAACGGACGTAAGGCATCAAAACTAGATACTGGTTGCCAAAAATCAAACTGCCAAACTCGATCTAACTCACTCCAGTTTTGCTCTTCTCTACCAAGACTCAGCACCCAAGGATGATTTTCACTTTGCAAAGAAAAGTAAAGGGACGGTACTGAAAAGTAAGATGTTGATGTAGAGCCCAAAGTGCCCGCTCTTAAATCTGCTTTTGAAAGTGTATTATCTGTTTCCCAATCACTTTTCCAAGCAGCTGTTAATAAAGGAACTTGGTTTGATGAACCCGACTCTCGAACCTGAGTGGTGTACTGCATACTTTCAAATCGAAGTTGTCCCGTGGCTTGACTTGCGTGAGTTGAAACCGCTTCAAGCAAAACTGCTAAGGCTATATAACTAAATAACTTATTAGCATTCAGCATGCAGTTTTTTGCCCCCCAGACATCTTCATCCAAACCACTTTGGGTATACTTGTCAATGACTAGACAGGGAATCTATTTCTTAGAATTACCGCTACTAAACCTATGAATAATTTTTACTAATCAAGATAGTTGGCAGTGAAATCTTTAACCTGCTCAGCTACCCATAAAGCGTCGTCGACGGCTAAATCATGACCGGCTTTGGGGTGAGATCTTATAGGCAACTCCCAACGCTGAGCAATACTTGATGACGCAGAAGGACTAACCAGTCGGTCACCTTTTGAATTCAGTATAATGCATGGACGCTTTAATTTAAGTACTCTGGGGTGATACCTACTGGCAGCAAAAAGTTGGCGGTAAAAGTTAGACCTTTGGAAAGGCATTTTCTCATGGAGTTGAGCAAATTTCTGCGCAAGCTCTGGAATGTCCGTTCGAAGATTTAAGCATAATTTTAAAATTTCCTCTTCACGCTTAACTATGTTTTGCTCACTGAGAATTTTTAGGATTTTTAAATAAGCTGTTGGTTTTAAACGTTCATAAAATGCAGAGGTCGCAGCAAGACTTGAATTAATCAGCACAACTCCCTCAAGTTCATGACTATACCGAATCAGCCACTCAAAACCGATCATGCCGCCAAGGGAAACGCAAATAAGAGTGAGCTTTTTGCCTTCTTTTAATGTGCGGCTATGCTCTCTTATAAAGTCCACATAATCACGTATCTTTAGTGGGCTCTTCTCCTGCCAAAATTCTCCGTTACCTGGCAAATCTACAAGCTCAACAGAGCTTCCAGGTATTGTTTTAATAAGCTGCTCAGGAAATTTTTCCCAATGATAAGCTGCTCTTGTTAGGCCTCGTATTAAAAGAAAGTTTTTAGGTTTTGCTTGCATACC
>CAYMKD010000135.1:4522-6903 GCA_964390435.1 uncultured Pseudobdellovibrionaceae bacterium
TTTTTCTCATGTTTCATGCGTTCTTCTAGAGGCAAAAAAGCCCATTTATGAGGAGCCACAATAGAGCGCATTAAAAATTCAAATAAAGTATTATGACGACGCAAGATTCTCTGCCTTCGATGAGGCATAACAGGATTAAATGGGCCAAGTGCCGTAAAAAACTGCCGAGGATTTTTTTTAACCCAAAGCCAAGAACCCATCTCTAAAGTGAGAGGCAAGTAAATCTGCCGCTCTCTGGCCTGCAGCTGAAACTCATCATAAAGATAATCCCAGATGTCTCCGTGAGTTGTGTAGTTTTTAGCCTGTGGCTCAATTCGGTAAAAATGATTTGGATAGGTGCGATCTAAAAGACTCTTTAATGCATGAAGCTCTGCTAGTTGTGGAAAAGGCACCGTAGTTTTAGCATAAGGAAACCACAAACGGTCTAACACCCCAAAGCCTGAGTGAAAGTCGACACTAATAACTGCCTCTGAAGCAAAAGACTCCTCCATCACCGTTTGAATAAGTGCTTTGGTTTCAATCTCCATATCATTACCAGCGTTACCTCTAAACCAAGGCAACTTACTTGAAAAACGATGACCACCAATTAAAAAAGAAGCCTCACCCTCAGCTTCAACAGGTGCATTGCGCATAAGATCAATGCCGTTGGGGTTAGAGCGTTTTTTATACATCATACCTATAGGATTCACTATTGGCATAAATACGATGCGAGTGCGCTCAAGGACGTGGTTCATAACATCGTCCCATGCCATGAGCTCCACCACAGAGCGCAGTATTGCAAGCACAACTTGACTGCCGATTCTCTCTAAGCCGTGTACCCCCCCCGTAAGCACGAGCGTAGGGGCTTTGGGGTCTTTAGACCCAAAAACTATTTTATAAAGTGGTAATTTAAGATCGCCGTGCTCTGCATAAGATTGAATGCTCACGCGAGCCTGGCCTTTTAGATCATCTAGAATGCTCTCAAGATCAACTAGCTCTGGTAATCTTTGGTTTACAACTATGGGGTACACTAAAAAACCTTCTTAAAGTCTTTATATTATCGGATAAATAACGCCAAAGCTTATAAATATTCGCACAACCTTGCCCGAAGTCGAGTTCATAGCATAAACTATAAAACCTTTCCAAAGGAGAACTTATGACTCTTGAAACTTTGTTAGAAAAAATGTGGCTAGATTACTGTGCCTTAAATCCAGCAGCAAAAAAAATCTATGATCTCTTCACTGCCGAAGGGGAGATTGTTTTAAACGATCACATAGCATTGAGAACTTTTGATCATCCCAAGTTAGGTCTTGAATCTCTTGCTAAGCATTTTAAAAACCTAGGTTATGTTGAAAAAAAAGACTATGTTTTTACTGAGAAAAAACTCTATGCAAAACACTACGAACACTCAAATGCTGAGCAACCAAAAATATTTATAAGTGAACTGCAATTAAAAAAATGCAGTCCATTTGTTCAACAAGAGGTGGAAAAAATGGTGAAGCATATTTCAGATAATGACGTTGAAAGCGCTAGCTTCTGTATGCAAGGACGCCCATGGCCTATGAGTTTTGCGACTTACACGGAACTTGCTAAAGAGAGCGAGTATGCCTCTTGGGTGGGGGCTTTTGGTTTTCGTCCGAATCATTTTACAGTGAATGTTAATGCATTAAAGAAATTTACAACATTAGCTGCTGTAAATGATTTTCTAAAAAAACATGATTATAAGCTCAATAGTTCTGGTGGCGAGATTAAAGGTTCACAAACAGAGTTTTTGGAGCAAAGCTCTATTATGGCTGAGGAAATTTTAGTTCAGTTCGCAGATGGAAGTCATAAAATCCCAGGTTGCTATTACGAGTTTGCCAAAAGATACACTTTACCCGATGGCAAACTATACCAAGGCTTTGTGGCCGCCTCTGCTGATAAAATTTTTGAAAGCACTAATCGAAACAATATGTAAGACTAAGAGCTCTGTTTTGTTTCTATTTCATCGCTTCATTTAAACTACACAGCTATTTCTCTTCATGACCTAGCTCCGAAAGTCTTCTCGGCTCGGTGCTGATTATGTGCCGCACACAAAAGCCTTAAGTTACTCTCCACAGTCTCCCCTCCCAAGGCCAACGGCTGAATGTGATCTATTTGCAAAAGATATTTTGAACAACATGAATGCTGTGTCTTTGAGTCTCTGTAAGAACACCTGCACTGATCTCGCTTCCAAATGCTTCTCTTAAGATTTATCGGAATATATCTCGAGTGCTTCGTGTTATCTACTTTCTGCACACTTTTAATATCTAAAGTTTTTTCTGCATAGCTTCTTGCTGCCCTAGAAACTCTGCGTCGTAAACTCTGCTTGCTTGGATCTAGTTTATTTATAGCCATTTCTGCTAAATGATTTAAAAGCTCCT
>CAYMKD010000136.1:0-4065 GCA_964390435.1 uncultured Pseudobdellovibrionaceae bacterium
ATTGGGCCACCAATAACAAAACGGCCTGTTGGATTAATGAAGTATTTTGTTTTGTTATCAAGCCACTCTGAAGGAATTGACTTACTTATAAGCTCGCCAATAAGTGCTTCTTTAATTTGTGCTTGGTTAACGTCCTCAGAATGCTGAGTAGAAATAACAATGCTATCAATACGTTTTGCAACACCATTTTGATATTCAACTGTGACTTGGCTTTTACTGTCAGGTCGCAAGAAAGACAGCTTGTTGCTTTTACGTAGTTTGGCTAAATCAAGTAATAAACGATGAGAAAGCGAAATTGAAAGAGGCATAAACTCTGGTGTTTCATTAACTGCGTAACCAAACATTAAGCCTTGATCGCCAGCACCCTGCTCGTGGTTGCCGCTCTCATCTACACCCATTGCGATATCGCCACTTTGCTTACCAACAGCTACCATCACGCCGCAAGTTTTGTAGTCAAAACCCTTATCGCTATGATCATAGCCAATTTCTTTAACTGTATTGCGAGCAATTTCAGCGATATTAAGATTTGCTTTTGTGCTAATTTCTCCTGCTACAACAATCATTCCAGTTGTAAGCATGGTCTCACAAGCCACACGACCTTTTGGGTCTTGTGCTAAAATGGCATCCAAAACAGAATCGCTGATTTGGTCGGCCATTTTATCTGGATGGCCCTCTGAAACAGATTCACTTGTAAAAAGATAGTTCTTCATTAATTAGTCCCTCGTCCTTATATTTATGGTTTGACGGCACGAAGGACCCTAACAAAGGCACAAGATGTGGTCAAGAAAAGTGATTTTCTAAACAACCTTGTTCTTTAGGTTATAAGCTAAAGACTCAAAATCCTCTGGATGAAGTTGAACATGTTGTTGTCTATAGTGTCTTTTATGGTTTTTAGCTTTCTTACGTTGACGGGTATACTGTTTACTTAGGTGCTCAGAGGCCTCATCTATTGCGGCGTATAAAGTGTCCCCTACCCCTCGAGCCTTAAAAAACCCATCATTTGTTTTCATTGTGACTTCAGTACAAAACTCATTTCGGTAACTACTAAAAGTAATATGGGCCTGTTCAGGTTTAAACAGTTGCTTATCTAGACGAGAAAAAAGCTCAGCTGCATACTCTACAGCAGAATCCGAGGCATCAAGATGTTTAAAAACGTAAGAGAACTTCATAAAGAGACATTCCTTTCTGTAATGGAAACAAAGCCATTTTAAAAGCCAGCTATAACTGTCTTTTAAAAGTGCCCATTTCATAACTTATCGGCAAAGCCCCGACTAAAGTTAGGGGAGGCCTAAGGCATTACGCGCAGCTCATAAAAAATTTATTTTTTGGATGTTTAAATTTGAGACGCTTTTATTAGGACTTAAAAATATTTCTTACGTTTGCTAGATGGCAGGATTTTAAGAATATCACGATACTTTGCCACAGTTCGGCGGGCAATTTTAATGCCATCAGAGCTAAGCATTTCTACAATTTGCTGATCTGAAAGAGGACTTTTAGGATCCTCTTTACCAATTAAATCTTTTATTTTTAATTTTACCGACTCACTGGCTAACGAGTCGCCATCAGAAGTACCAATGCCAGAATTAAAAAAGTATTTAAGTTCAAAAATACCCTGCGGCGTGTGCACATATTTAGAGGTTGTAACACGACTGACTGTTGACTCATGCATACCAATATCATTAGCAATGTCTCTGAGAATCATCGGCTTAATATGCTCTGGCCCTTTATCAAAAAAGTCGCGCTGATGTTTTACAATACTCTCAGTGACTTTATAAATTGTGCGCTGTCTTTGGTGAATTGATTTAATTAACCAAACAGCGGAACGAAGTTTTTCTTGAATATAATCTTGAGTTTTACCTTCTTCAGAACCTGGAGTTTCTTTTGTTTTTAAAACATTTCTGTAAAAATTAGAGATTTTTAACCGCGGCAAGCCATCTTCATTTAAAGAGACCACATAGTCATCGCCCACTTTATACACATGAACATCAGGCATGACATATTGAGTGTCACTCGACATAAAAGCACGACCAGGCTTAGGTTCCATGGAGTAAATAATTTTACAAATATCCACGATGTCTTCAAGATCACGATTCATTGCCTTAGCAATGCTTTCATAGTTCTTTTTTTCTAAATCTTTAAGATGGTTTTTAATTAGATAAACAAGATCATGAGTGTCTTCCTCGAGATGCTTTGCTTGAATTAATAAACACTCCATTAAATTTCGAGCCCCCACTCCTGGAGGATCAAATTCATGAATAAACGGCAAAATATCTTCTAGATCCTTAACGTCTACCGACTCTTCTTTAGCAATCTCTTCTAAAGGAGTTTTAATGTAACCATCATCATCAATATAGTTAATTAGAATTTGAACATGGCCCTCTTCTTCTTCATTAAACCCATGCATGCTGGCTTGCCAAGTCAAATACTCATGAAGTGTCTGGGTCGTTGAAATCAAATTCTCATAATTCATGATTTCATCTGAACCACTCATCCCAGGAGGTGGCGGTTTAGAAGTGCTATCTAAATAACTCTCCCACTCAAACTCATCTTGCTTTTGTGGATCCTGCCCCTCACTGGCCCCACCTTCGCCCAAAGCTTGCTCTATTTCTAAAGCAGCTTCTTTAGTTTGTTGAAGGTCCTCACCGCTCATTTCTTGAGCTTCTTCAAGAATTGGGTTTTCTTCAAGTTCCTTACGAACAGCCCCCTCAAGCTCCAAACGGGATAATTGCAAAAGCTTAATAGCTTGCTGCAACTGCGGCGTCATACGCAGCGTTTGGCTAAGATTCATTGACTGTTTCATTTGCCCTGCCACTAGCTAATTCCTTTAAAGCTTGAAGTTTTCTCCAAGATAAAACTTACGTGCAATTTCAGAGTGAGCCACTTCATTAGCTTTACCCTGTACTTGAATTTTACCATCTTTTAAGATGTATGCATAATCACAAATTCCAAGAGTTTCTCTAACATTATGGTCTGTAATTAAGATTCCTATACCTTTTTGCTGTAATTCGCGAATAATTCCCTGAATATCCCCAACCGCAATAGGATCAATCCCAGCAAAAGGTTCGTCCAGTAATAAAAACTTAGGACTTCCGGCTAGGGCTCTGGCAATCTCAACTCGTCGTCTCTCACCACCAGATAATGAGTACCCATAGCTATCTTTGATATGAGATATCCTAAAATCGAGCAATAATGACTCTAGCCTCTCTGCTCGTCGAGAACTAGAAAAGTCTTGAGCCTCAAGTGCAACCATGATGTTTTCAGTCACCGTGAGCTTTCTAAATATACTTGGCTCTTGAGGCAAGTAACTCAAGCCAATTCGAGCACGACGATACATAGGCATAGACGTAATTGAAGAGTCGTCTAATAAAATATCTCCCGCATCAGGGCGCACAATACCAACCACCATATAAAAACTTGTGGTCTTACCTGCTCCATTGGGCCCCAGCAGACCTACAATTTGTCCAGATTCGACAGCAAAATTAACTTCGTTAACAACCTGACGTTTTTTATATGTTTTACAGATACCTTCAATTTTTAGCAAACTCACTTCTTATCCTCGACTTCTTCCTCAACATGAGCCTTCACATTTTTTACTTTAACCTGCTTACCGCCATCAAGAAAGATAATTTCATCACCCGTCAACTCATCGCTATTTTGAACAACATGAGGCTGTCCCTTAAAAGTAAATTTTTTGGACGAAAAGTCTACTTTAACGTTCTCCGATGTCGCCCATTTATCAGTATCACTCACTTTGACGCCACCTCTCACAAAAAGACTCTCCACCTGCTTGGTTTCAGAGTTAAATTGAAACTCAGCATCTGGACCTTGTAAACGCATTGTGTCCATCTCGATTTTAACATCTTCAAAAAATCTGGCTTTATCTGAGTTACCACTAAACTCCGCTCTCTTACTTTGTATAGTTACTTTTTTTCCATCATCCAATAGTTGATCAGCAAAAACTTCACTATGAATAAACATTTTATTCTCAGACAAAACCGTAGTCATACCATTACCTTTTAAATTCATCCGGCGTCTTTTTTTATCGGGAGGTCCGAGCATATAAAC
>CAYMKD010000136.1:4075-6894 GCA_964390435.1 uncultured Pseudobdellovibrionaceae bacterium
GGGCTTGTAAGAACTCTCTTATCTGCATCATAGTTTGCAACATCTGTCGTGAATTGATAGCCATTTGAAGAGGTTGTTACTACGTGCCCAGACATTTTCATATTCTTTGTACGGCTATCGACGCTTCCTGCCTCTCCTACCACAGTGAAAGTTACATTATTGGTCGAATAAAAAATAACCTTAACATCTTTTAACTCCCAAGTTCCCTTGCCCTGATAACCATCAGCTGCTTGCGCAAAAAGCTCCCAGTCTCTGGCATCTGACATACTTTCCACCAAGTGAATACCCTGCATTCGTTGATCAGCCCCTTCTTGCAAAGGCTTCAAGTCAGGGTTTAAATCTGTTGATTTTTTTTCTAGCTGTGCAGGAGCTATAATGAGAATTTCGACAATTAGAGCGATTAATAAAACCGCAAAAAAGATTTCTTTAAGCCGTCGCATGGCTTACTCAGAAGCACCATCAAACTGCTTCATAACTGCAAAGTTTATTTCAAAAGCACCTGCTTCCGAAACTGTGTACATAACTTTTTTTACAGTTAGAAAGTCAATCCCCTTATCCGCTTGAACCGTCACCTTGCGCCACGCATTTAGATCCTCTGGCTCTTCTACTCCACGATTTGCACTGACAGCTTTACGAAGTTTATTTTGCAATCCTTTTTCTTGTTCAAATTTTGATTTTTCTAAGGCCTTTTTAAGTTGTTCTAATAAATTTGGAATCATCCACTCCTGTTGACCTGCAACTTCATCAAAAGTAGCGACTGTATCTCGATCAACCAATATTTCTTTTCGTGAAATGGTAACAACAACAGCTGGCTTAAGTTCTTTAATTTGCTCTGCCTTAGGAAGAACAACTTCCTTTGGAATGTAAAGCACCTCTCCAGTGGTATTATAGTTTTGTAACAAGAAGATAACCAAAACAGTGAACATGTCCACCATGGCCGTTAAACTTAAAAGTGCCACAACTTCGCGCTTGCCACCTCTTTTGCCTAGAATACGATGATAACGAAATCTTTGACCCGGTTTAAAAATGGGCATTACTTAGGCCCTCCTGTGGCAACAGAAATTTGTGGAAATCCGGCGACCAAAAGCTTATCCATTCCATGAATCAAACGCTCATAAGGAAGTTCATCAGCCATTGTAATAATAGCATCTTTTTTATTAGGGTAGAGTTGTTTAGCCCTTTGAAGTTGCGCTAATAATCCTACATCATCAAACTCACCATTCACCAAAGGCAGTGACATGGCTTGCTTACCAACAGTTAAAACATAGCCAATAGATTTAATGTCAATTTTTAGGACAATATCCGCATCTTGAGGAGGAGTCGGCGTCTGATTGTCCGTTTTTTTACCATAAATCGAGCTACCTATTTGAATCATTGATACTTGCGTCCAAACCGCAGTGATAAGGAGGAAGGTAATCAATACACTCATTAAATCAATAAATGGTACTAGGTTAAGCTCAATATTAGATTGTCTTCTCCCACCTTTACCACCGGATTCAATCTGTGCCATGCATTGCCTCTTTCCTCACAATTACAACTAATTAATTGTCTTTAATTTTATCGCGGTTCGCTACAACTAGGTTGAGCAGAGTCATACTACTTTCAACCACATCATTCTCTGCTCGAGATATGCGGTACTGAAAATATCCATAACCTATGATCGCAACAATCGCGACTAAAAGTCCAAAGGCTGTACAATTTAAAGCATGAGAAATACCTTTAGATAACTCCTCTGCTTTTGTTGCTGGATCTGCCACTGCAACCGCTCGGAAGGAACCGATCATACCCATGATCGTACCAAGTAACCCTGCAAGCACGGCAATGTTACCAAACACAGCTAGAAAAGGTGTTAAACCTTCAAGTCTTGGAGTTTCGCGTAACACAGAAGCATCCATTGCTACTTGAATCTCTTCATCAGGACGCTTGTTCATAACTTGAACTAATCCTGCCTTCAGAGTATTTGTTAGTGGCGCCGGGCGACTATCACAAAATGTAATTGCTTGGCGAATATCACCGCGCAAAATCATGCCAAAAATATTATCACTGAACTCTTTTTTATCTACAGTCAGTGAGCGTAGAGACATGAGCCTCTCAACCACAACAAAAACTGTTAGAATGCCTATAAAGCCGATGATATACATTACCGGACCGCCCTCATGAAAGGCCCTTTGTATCCACGGCATATTATCTGTTACTGTCACTGCTGTTTCGGGGTTCACGTTAATCCTCCTCCTAAAATTACTTACTGTTAAAAACAAATGGATAAGACACTACTGCGATTGTTCCTGCCGGTGGTTCAGGGAATCTCCATGAACGGATTCTCATAGCCACACAGCCTTCAACAGTCGCATTATTCATTGTTGTACTCTTTGTGCGCGATGTTCGCACAACTCCCTGCTCACCAATTTCCCATTCAATAATCACTTTACCTTCTAAATTGGGATTTTTATTTAGCTCACGCTCATAGCAGGACTTAATTTGTGCCAAATGTTCTCTAACCACACGTCTAACAGCTTCACGATCAATTGTACCAACAAAGTCTTCTTCAGCTCCACCTGGTTGCACCGAAACAGATCCTTTATCTCCTAAGCCAGTTCCACTTCCATAACCGCTCTGACCTGAACCTCGACCTTTTGTTCCTAAACCTGAAATTCCCTGCGTAGCAGTGCCTTTACCACCAGCTCCTGTGTCCTTAAATTTTGAACCAATATCATCACCAGATCGACCTTCGTTCTGCCCTGAAGTACCCGTAGCTTTTTCGCCCATTCCAAGAACTTCTCCTGATCCGGAATAAGCTTTATCTAATTGCGATCTTGAGC